>CAZPBZ010000046.1:0-6893 GCA_964584765.1 uncultured Thermodesulfobacteriaceae bacterium | reverse complement strand
GGTCTCCCCGGATAGGCATATTTTCTATATTTTCAGACGCCTGCCGCATGCTTTCAGTCCCTTACCATAAGGGTAACCATTTATGGGCAGAGGATATTTCTTTTCACTTTCATACTTCAGCCCCTTATTTTCTAAGGCTTTTGCCCTGGGGGATTCCTGCCCCCTCCGCATTCGCCTCCGTTGCACTCCGGCGATGCGGTTTCCCCCAGAACAAAAGCCAAGAAAACTACAGGGCTTCCGTTAAGCCGTTCCAAGAAACACCCCCTGCCCGTGAATGGTTGACTGTTAAAGTGTAACACGGGAGACGTATCATACGTAACATGTATTTGTGACTTGCCGCGTTTTTTGAACATGAGTAGTCTGGGTAGAGGTGGCTATCCCTATGCATGCAAGGACCTATTTATTGGTGGGGGCCCTTACCCGAGACCTCACTAAAGACGGCTTTCGCTTTGGCGGTACGGTAGCTTATGCCGGCTTGACCGCCATGGCCTTAGGATACAGCGTCACAATATTCACCACGTGTGCGCCGGACGAGCCTATGCACGAAGTCCTTCCAGGGGCAGCCATTTACATCCTCGATTCCCCGACGACGACTACCTTTCGAAACCAGAATACCCCATCCGGCAGAATTCAGCAGCTACTTGCCACTGCCCGTCACATCCAACCGAATATGGTCTCGCAAACCTTTTATTCTGCAGACATCATTCACATCGCCCCGGTGGCTGATGAATGTCCTTGGGAACTCCGGGAGGTTTTTCCCAGAGGACGATTTGTGGCCACCCTGCAGGGGTGGTTCAGGACCTGGGACAGTAGCGGCCTGGTTTCTCATCAATGTGTGCCCCCGGAGCAACTGGCTGGTTTTTACGCTGTGGTCTTGAGTCTTGAGGACCTGGATGGCGATCTGGCCTATGCACGGGCCTTGGCCGGCGTGGTACCGATTTTTGTGGTAACTGAGGGCCATCTGGGTGCGAGGCTTTTCTGGCAGGGCAGCGAGCGTATCTTCTCTGCACCCGAGGCGCAGGAGAAGGACCCATGTGGGGCAGGAGATATCTTTGCCGCTGCTTTTTTTTCTGCCCTTGATCAGGGTTATTCCCCAAGGGCTGCGGTCAGGTTTGCAAACCGTCTGGCCGCATTCTCAGTAAGCCGCCTGGGGCTTGCCTCTGTGCCCACGGCTTCGGAGATACAACAGGCCAAGATTTTGTTGGACGAGGCTTTGCCTCACAAATCAGGGACTTGGGTATGAGAGTTCCGGATAAGGAAAACGCATTCACCGACATCCATGTGCACGCCGTACCGCGCAATGGGAAGGTCCGGGCTCACGGCTGGCGGCGGGCCTTGTTTGCCCTGGCTGCCAAGGCGGAAGAACTCAAAGAAGTTCAAAACTACCTGTAGTTCATTCAGAAATGGCGTCCCGTAGCTCAAGATGGTGCCGGTGAAATATGTTGTATAAATTGGCAACGTCTCCTATTACAGTCCCCTATTACCCGGGATCAGCCTGTTGACAACCACTACCTATCCGGTATAGTATCTATACCATGGAATTCGAGTTCGACCCGAGAAAGAGCGCATCAAACAGGCGCAAGCACGGCATCGACTTCGTCGAGGCCCAAGCCTTGTGGAATGACCCGGACCTGATCGAGATCCCTGCGCGAACCGAGGATGAACCCAGATTCCTCGTTGTCAGCAGAATTGGAGAAAAGCACTGGTCCAGCATCATTACCTACCGCGGCGAGCAAATCCGAATCATATCGGTTCGCCGGTCCAGAAGGGAGGAAATTGAAATCTATGAAAGCTAGAGAACTGGAGAAGAAGTTCGATGCTGGAGAAGACATTACGAAGTACCTTGACCTCTCTAATGCACGCCGGCCTAAGCAGGAACAGAAGCGAGTCAACGTTGACTTTCCTGTCTGGATGATCCACGCGCTGGACAGAGAGGCCAAGCGGCTCGGCGTGCCTCGTCAGTCCCTCATCAAGGTGCTGATAGCTCAACATCTTGAGAAGGCGCATGCCTGAACAAGAGGGGATTCTATTTCGGTTGTCCCTATTTCAGCGGGTCTTCGCAGGTTGTCGCCAGTCCCTGCTGGGAGATGGCGAAATGTCCTGTCATGACAGCCGGGCTCCATCGCTTCGGCCAGTGAGGCATTACCCCCACTTGTTGGATATCGACCCGAAGCCTCGAATCGAATGGGACTTTAACCCACCTGAAACGTGTCCCCTAATTCCAAAAATCGCTTATCGGGTTTATGGCTTCAACTTTGCGTGGTTTGAAAAAAGATTGCGACGGGTACGTGGCCTGGGGATTTCTGCAATCACGCAGCCAGCCTAAGCCGTGCCTCCACAATGTTCCAGGGCACTTCTACCTTGCTATCTTTCGTACGGCCAATCAGACCGATATGCTCCAGTCGCTTTACATCTGTATAAACGTTTTTATAGTCGCGTTCCAGCGCCTTCGCCAGTGCGCGCACACTCATTGGCCCATTTGTGCGCAGCATTTTCAGTAACCCCCAGCGTCCTAAGGTCAGAGTACGAAGCAGTGTCTCCAGGTTCTCGAAGTTCAACCGTTGCTCGGTTTTCACTTTCTCCCCCTGTTCCGCCCTTTTCCATGCATCAATAAAGCCCTTAGCTGTGCTTGCGGAATCACCTATTCCAATATGGATTTCTTTCGCCATTTCTAATCCCTCCGTGACTTTTCAATGTCCGCCAGAAAATCTGCAATCAAAGTCTCAACATCTGTAAAACCATAGAGTTCTTCTTGGACCCCATAGTGCTTGTGATCCCCCTTGCCGCTTTCATTGTCATAGCGAACTATACAGGTTCCGTCAGCGAGTCCATAGTAGAGGCGGTATTTCAAGCTATGTGGTCTCTCACCGGTTGTTTCCGGAAGTTGCCACAGGACCATCTCGCGAATAGCACCGTCAGCGTAAATGATGGTAGAATAAAATTACAACGATAAAAAGTTATATAATTAACAGATCGCTCGCAGTCCTGCTATGTCTTCCTGCATATAAGGATCTGATATGCCTGTTGCAGGGCTATAAAGGCCTCATGTTTTCCTCCCTTGTCAGGATGCAGCTCCTGGGCCTTGCGCCTGAACAGAAGAATAAATTCCTTCTTTTCCATGCGCGAAAATCTCTTAGCGCTTATACCCATCGCCTTAAAATGCTTTTCATCTGAGGATCTTGCAGGAGGCGGCCACACCTTATGTCCTGCAGTGCTATATCCAGCACTGCCGTCAGTAATTGGCCATTTGTATAAAACATCAAAGTACTGGATCAGATACTTTCGCAGATAAGGATGAAGACCTCTTACCTTCCAAGGGACTGCGCCTTGGTTTAAAAAAGTGGAATCCTGGTCTAGCTTGCAGATCTCCTCCAGCAAGTATTTGTCAATGAGGTCTTGATCCTGAGCGTCCGGGATGAAACGCGTAAGTCTTGGGGCAAAACGCCTGGGAATATCAAATATGGCATAGAGGTAATTTCTTTTCTCACGTGGACTGAGCATAAATTCCATGTCCTCAAGGACCTGTTCGATTTCGTCCCTGGACTTGTTGAGCAAGATATTAAAAAAAGAGAAGGGC
This sequence comes from uncultured Thermodesulfobacteriaceae bacterium, assembly GCA_964584765.1. Lineage (GTDB taxonomy): Bacteria > Desulfobacterota > Dissulfuribacteria > Dissulfuribacterales > UBA3076 > UBA3076. The sequence continues at coordinate 3,316 of CAZPBZ010000046.1, read as the reverse complement.
TGGTTTGACAAATCATCTATCTTTGTGTCACAGAATTTGAGAAAGCATAGTCTGCGCCGGTCAAAAGGATGGATATCCTTCTGCATGGCTGCAAGCTCCGCTTTGCTGTATCTTCGCCTTTTACCCCCACGTTTATCAAATTGTTCCACGACCCTGCGAATTTCAGGTTCCAAAAAGGGCATAAATATCTCCTCCAGCTCATCGTAATTATAAACAACTCCCTGGGATGAGATGGCTTCCTCCACAGAAGGGTCAATATAGAATGCCCTGTCCCCCACATAGACTATGTATTCTTCAGGATCGTTACCCAAGTTAAACAGGCTTTTGCTAAGCCACGTATCTGACTCGCCCTGATAGGAATGCCTGATGAAATATTTTATGCTATCGTCTTTCTGACGCTGCCTTGATAGATACATAACACTGACCTTATGGTATATTCCAATCTCGACTGTAGACCGGCTTGCTCCGCATGACCAGGTACTTTTCTATCTCCCAAGCACAAAAAGACAAGCAATGGGGAGGTGGGGGACGTAGGGGACAATTGTGCTATAAAAAAAAGCGTTCATAATGATCGTGGTTGCCGATCCAAAACCACGTGACTTTATCACCATCTCTATGCCCAGGCTTTGTGTCAGCCCTGAGCATTCATAGTGAAAATACCTTATGCCCAATTATTCCAGCCGTCAAGTTCACTCAGAAACGGCGTTATTACCACGTAAATCTTGTTCATCCTGTCAGAGAAGTCCCGCCGAAGGCGGCTAATTTCATGAAATATATACTAAAATTTTTATCAAATTGTAAAATGGCCTATCATGGAAATATGTGCTATTAAACCTTTAAGTAGATGCATAACCCCGATTCGTCTTTTTGGGTGAAAGATCTAAATACATTTGTAAAGTATAATAGACCAATATTAAAGATAAAATTTCCTTTTTCGGTATTTGAAGTGCATAATTCGGGATGAATGAAAAGGATTTATACCCATGGAAAAAACAACAGCGAAAGTGTTTGCGAGTGGAAGGAGTCAGGCCGTCCGTATCCCCAAGAAATTCCGTTTTAATACCAACGAAGTTTTTGTTGAGCGGGAAGGAGATCGTATAGTCCTCACACCCAGGCCAAAATCTTGGGATCAATATTTTGCCAAAGCAAAGCCTTTTAGTGATGACTTTCCAGATCATATTGAAGATTCATTGCCTGAAGAACGTGAGGCGCTTTGATGAAGTACCTGCTGGATACAAACGTCTGTATTGCCATCATCAAGGAGTGCCCCGAAGAAGTAAAGGCAAAACTCTTGAAAATCCCAATTGGAGAAATCGGAATATCGAGCATCGTGCTGGCGGAGTTATGGTATGGAATCAGACTGTCCCGGAAGCGCAAACATAACGAGGCTGTGTTAAATGAATTTCTGAAGTATGTGACTGTATTGGACTGGCCGGAACAGGCCGCACCTGAATATGGAATGATTCGTGCGCATCTCAAGAAAAAAGGAACTCCCATCGGGGCCAACGATCTTTTGATCGCCGCTCATGCATTAGCGCTGGATGCAATATTGGTTACGGATAATATCAGGGAATTTGAGCGCATACCGAGCCTAAAAATGGAAAATTGGATTTCTCGATAGACAAGTCCCCGTTCCCTATTCATGGCTCCTGATTTGTTGTCCTGTCAGTGCCGATGCATTTTTACAAGGTTATTTTTGATCCGGTTCGTATTGAAGCGATTACTCCAATAAGAGTCATATTGCCGATTAATTAAGAAGGCACATTGTCCTCATACAGAGACAAACCGGACTCCATCGCTTCGGCAAGGCATTACCCCCACTTGTTTTGGATATCAACCCGAAGCTTCGAATCGAGTGGTACTTTAACCCACCTGAAACGTGTTCTGCCAGGCACATAGTACAGGCTGTTAAGACTGAAGAACTCGAAAAGGTTCAAAAGTGCCCATAAGTTTATTTAGAAATGGCGTCCCATAGAGCGCATTCAAGGATAGTCTGATGCGGGGTTGTGTTTGAATTCCAAATCATATACAACACAAAAAACTAGCAAAGATCATCGAAGTCAGATGCTTTTTGACTTTTTGCAAGACTATCAATCTCAAAGGAAGTGATCATGGAAGACGGACAGATTAAAGGCAACGAAGCTGTCATCAATCCAATTTTTGCGAGGCATGAGACATTTCACCGCTGAATCCTCAAAGAAAAACTTGGTTTTGAGAAATTCAACGATTCTGAGCATAGTGAAGCCTCTTATGGGATTTGTAAAGAAATTGCCAGTTTATATATTAAATACAGACATCCGAATCACAACTAACGCCAAGGCCGTAAGAAAGGCCCTTCTTGAAGCGAAAGAACCTGATCAGCTCCTCTTCAATGATTTTCGTTTTTTCAAGCCGTTAGAATATCCGGTTGAATCACATGCACATTGAAACTATAAAGCATCATGACGCACAAGCAGAACGAATTGCAGCACAGTACGAGGCAGCAGATCTTACGCTTTTGCACAATCTACTAAGACGCTGGTTGCCAACCGAAGGCAGAGTGTTGGAAATTGGCTGTGGTTCTGGCAGGGACGCAGAATACATGGCATCAATTCTTGGTCTCGATGTTACTGCAACTGATGCCAGCGAAAAAATGATCAGCCTTGCTTCAAGTTTTCAATCATCAAGATCTCGGTATAAAATTGTCTTTCGTCAAGCAGCTTTCCCGTTGCCGGTTGCGCATGATCTCTTAAAGGAACAATTTGAAGCCATAGTTTCCGTGGCGGTTTTGATGCACATTCCAGATCATGAGTTGTTTGAGTTTGCCTATCAGGTTCGAGCTATGCTTAAAACTAGAGGCGTTTTTATCTGCTCATTTTGTTCTGAAAGGCAATCAAGCCCTGACGACCCAAGATTTTATGTCAACAGAGAGGCCTGTGAAATTCAGCTTCTTTTTGAACGCATTGGATTTAATCTCCTGACAAAAGAAGAAAATACAGACGGAATGGGACGAAACACCACTTGGGTAACATTGGTCTTCGGCTATGATGCCCAGTTCGGTATCCGACCGGTTGATCAAATAGAGTCCATTATAAACAGAGATAGCAAGACAGCTACCTATAAATTGGCCTTACTTCGTTCATTATGTGATATCGCACAAACATCTTTTCACCATGTGAAATGGCATTCGGGAGATAGGGTAAGTATTCCCTTAGGGCTGGTTGTAGAGAAGTGGATTTATTACTACTGGCCGCTGATTGACTCAAATTTGGATTTACCTGAAATGCGTTTGGGAATAAGAGCAAGAGGTTTGGCCTTCCGACCTCTTTTAACTCAG
>CAZPBZ010000045.1:1915-8255 GCA_964584765.1 uncultured Thermodesulfobacteriaceae bacterium | reverse complement strand
TTAACTCCAGTACAGATGAACCGATTTTTACTTCCATGATGCTGCTCTCCTGTTACCAAAGCTTAACCAATTCACCCCATTTTTCAATACCGCGTGCACTATCATTTGAGGCCGGGCCAGTGAAATATCCAGTTCTTGACAATAATAATTGTCGGAATATAATCATTTTTTTAACCGGTGGGCCCATAGCTCAGTTGGTCAGAGCCACCGGCTCATAACCGGTTGGTCCCAGGTTCGAATCCTGGTGGGCCCATTTATAATAAATGCGAGGATAGTAAAAATTCTGACTGAATACGGCATTGAATCAAAATCATCTCAGACCGGACAATCTGCAATGCAGAAGGTGCAACTCCATCATGTTGCACCTTTTTTCGTCTTGAGGGCCTCAAGCAGAATCAAAAAGTGGGATAACTACCATGACTCCAACTGTATGTGAGATATGGGATGTTCTTAGCAAGTGGGCACCTCCTGGACTAGCAGAATCGTGGGATAATACAGGGTTGCAGGTTGGAGACCCGGATGCGCCTGTTCAAAGACTGATGGTCGCTCTTGATGCTACAGAAAATGTATTAGATGCAGCCTCTGAGCGAAAGGCCCAGATGGTATTGACACACCATCCTTTACTGTTCCGGCCCGTAAGCTCCCTTGACATCTCAAAACAACTTCCCCGCCTTCTGGCGGGTTTTTTGCGCAAAAAAATAGCACTTGCAGCAGCCCACACCAACCTGGACTCAACTATTGGCGGCGTTAGCGACTTATTGGCCATTGCACTTGGTCTTTCTGACGTAAAACCTCTCCACACATATGAACCCAACCCGCCATCAGTGGGATTGGGAAGAATTGGCAACCTTCCCTATGGCTGTAAATTATCCGAGATAATGCTCAAGGTCTCAAGCATGTTAAGAAATCCAGGCCTTTTAGTAGTAGGCCACCCTGAGCAAATGATTACCAGGGTAGCTCTTTGCGGAGGTTCCGGATCCGACCTTTGGCCTATGGCTGTAGATGAAGATGCCGACCTTTTTCTGAGTGCTGAGATCAAGCACCACATTGCCAGGGAAGCGGAACAGATGGGAAAGGCCATCATAGACGCAGGACATTTCTACACGGAATGGCCTGTAGTGCCGGCCATGGCTGAATATATGAAACAGCAGGCATCAGATGAGGGATGGGACTTAAAAGTAGATATTTTTGACGATGAAAGATCCCCATTCGGGCTCTGGATAAATAAAAATGTGAAAACCGGCGAGTTTGTGCCTGGTGCAAGGCCCTTGCTCTCTATAAATACTTCCTTATTTTCGACAAGGAGCAAAAATTGAAACCAGAACTTGCAATTCTAGTAAGATTACAAGGTATAGATCTCGAACTTCACAAGATAAATGAGGAAAAGTCCTCTGCTCCAAAGCATCTTGAAGACCTTCAAGAGCACCTTTCATCCAAAGAGGCAGAACTCAATGAACTCAATGAACGTATAACTGAAATTCAGAAAAGGAAAGTTGATGTAGAGGATGAATTTGAGTTGGAGAATGTGCGTTTTGGAAAATCTCAGAAAAAGCTCTCTTCGTTAAAGACTAATAGGGAGTATCAAGCACTGCAAAAAGAAATTAACGAAATAAAGAAGACCAACACGGCCAGGGAGGACGAAATTCTGGCCATCATGGAGGAAACCATCTCTCTACAGGAAGAAATTAAAGAAAAAATGAAACAGGTCAAGCAGTATCGCAAGGAAATAAGGGCAGAGAAAAAACGCATCAAAGAATTAGAGGCCAGACTGGATGCCAAGACTGCCGCCTTAACTGAGGAGAGACAGAGTGTATCCAAAGATATAAGCCCGAACCTGTTATCCAAATATAACTTCCTCAAAGACAGGAGAGCCTGTGTTGCCGTAGCAGCAGTGACTGAGGGCGTCTGTTCTGCATGTAACATGAATATTCCTCCGCAACTCTATAATGAATTGCTAAGAGATGAAAAAATCTTAACTTGTCCTTCTTGCCAGCGTCTGATATATGCTTTAGAAGTAAGTTAAAGTATATTTTTTGCCGGCGGAGACGGCCGGTGATCGCCGGGCAATATTTTTGCCTGGAGGAAAGTCCGGGCTCCACAGGGCAGGGTGGTCCGTAACGCGGACCGGGGGCGACCCCAGGGAAAGTGCCACAGAAAATATACCGCCGGGCCTCTGCCCGGTAAGGGTGAAAAGGTGAGGTAAGAGCTCACCAGCTGCTACGGTGACGTTGCAGGCTTGGTAAACCCCACCCGGAGCAAGACCAAATAGAGGAGCGCCTGAGAGTGGCCCGCTCGAAGCTCCCGGGTAGGTTGCGTGAGGTGTCGAGCAATCGACATCCCAGATGAATGATCACCACCTTGGATTGTACAGGGGAACAGAACCCGGCTTATGACGGTCTCCACCGGCTCTTTTATTGATGATTGATGATTTAATGAAAGAAAAAAAGGCCTCAAAGGCCGTCACACTCGTTGATCTGCAAAATAAAAAAGCCTCAGGTGAAAAAATCACCATGCTTACGGCCTACGATTACAGTATGGCCAGAGCAATAGATGAAGCCGGTTTGGACATAGTTCTGGTGGGTGATTCTCTGGGCATGGTGGCCCTTGGTTATGACTCCACAGTGCCGGTCACTATGGAGGAAATGATCCACCACTGCAGCGCGGTCCGGCGAGGAGTTAATAGAGCGCTGCTGATTGGAGACATGCCTTACCTGTCATACCAGGTCTCCAAAAATGAGGCTGTGAGAAACGCAGGCCTGTTTCTTAAGAAAGCCGGCTGCCACGGCGTCAAGCTGGAAGGCGGCTCTTACATGGCCCCCACCATTGAGAGAATTGTCAAAGCGGGCATTTCTGTCATGGGACATATAGGCCTCACTCCCCAAACAGCAGTAGCGCTTAGTGGATACAAAGTACAGGGCAGAGACCTGGAATCGGCAAGAAAGCTAATTGAGGATGCCAGGGCAGTGGCTGATGCAGGGGCCTTTTCACTTGTCTTGGAGTGCATTCCGTCTGTTCTTGCAAAAATAATTACCGAGATAGTCCCCATCCCTACCATAGGTATCGGAGCAGGCCCATACTGCGATGGCCAGGTCCTTGTAACTAACGACCTGCTCGGGCTTTTTGAAAAATTTACACCGAGCTTTGTAAAGCGCTACGCAAATCTCGCTCCTAAGATTAAGGAAGCCTTAGGCGACTTCATTAATGAAGTAACAAATGGTGCATTCCCCGGGCCGGAGCATAGTTTTGGAGGCGGCGAGGAGCTTTTGGAAGAGCTTAAGACTGAAAACAAGTAATTTATTACAAATCTCTCGGATCTTTTATCCCACCGCTTGCTATGCGTAATCAATAGTCAAGTCATGGGCGGGATTGTCGGCCTTGTGCTTGGCGGATCAAAAAATTCCATCCCCAGTCCACAGGAATGCGTACTACCTTTCCAGCTTTGTTCATGAAAAGCAGATAGCCTTTTTTATATCCATAAAGGAATAAATCCCTGGTAATGGCCACGTCCTTATTGCAATATTCGAGGATTTCCTTGATCTTCCCCTGCCTCCACCACTTAAGGGCCTGCATACCATCGGCAGTCTTCTGTGTACCGAGGGTGACGCCTGCCAGGTGATCCAGGGAAAGCCTGTAGCCAAGTCTTGTGTGAACATCTTCCAGAATGTCAAGTGTGGGGAGACTCCAGAAATCCAGATCGCTGTAAGCAGAAAGCACCTTGTAATCAAAACGTTTCAGATTGAAGCCTATAATCAGATCCAATTCAGATAAGTATTTAATCAACTCCGGGATGTCAGGCTCCCGGAACTCCAGAAAGGCGTCCCTCTCGGAGTCAAAGAGAACGGCACAACTCACCCTCATAAGATCAGCCCTGTGCCACCCACCGGCCTCCTGGGCGGAAAGCTGGGTCTCAAGGTCAAAGACACCAAAGCGGGGAATTGAACCGGGAGTATTCCTGAACTTTTGCTTCTCGTTTTTCGCCCTATGCTCCCAGCTCCCAGCTCCTTGACATTTGCCCCTATACCCTTCTCTGTTTTCTATAATACCCTTTAACACAAAGATGGCGGCCTTCTTGTCTATTGGCCGGTTGCCGGAGCCGCACTTGGGGGAATGTACGCAGGAAGGACACCCCAGTTCACAAGGGCAACTTTCAATGACCTTTAAGGTCTTCTGTAAAAGCTCCTCTGCCTTTTCAAAGGCCTGGCGGCTGAGGCCCACTCCACCTGGTACTCCATCGTAAACAAAGACTGCGGCTTTGCGAACCTGCGGGTGATAAGGAGTGGATATGCCACCAAGATCGTTCCTGTCAGTCAGGACCATAAGAGGTAATATTCCAATAGCAGCGTGCTCCAATGCATGGATTCCGCCCATGAAATGCATGTAGGCATTTTCTGTTGCTTTCTGAACTTCATTCGGGATCTCTATCCATAGGCCCTCTGTCTCAAAAACCTGGGGTGGAAGATCCAGGGGAACAATGTTCAAGAGACGCTGTCCCCTTACATGCCTTTTCTCATAACCGGTGATCCGGTCTGTGATTCTGAGTCGTCCAAGATACACACTGGTCCCATACACCCCCTTTTCCCCGAGCACCTCCAGTATCTCAGTGGTCTTATTGCCCCTTACCCGTGTAAAATAATCCACTTTGGCAGGTGACACCTCTACGGTGCGGGTCTCAATGTCAAGCCGGTCAACCACGTAGCTTTCACCCCTGTGCAGATAGACCGCGCCGGGATGGGTCTCACGATAGGCCCTGAACCCGTCAATTGCCCCTATGGTGCGGCTGTCATTCCTGGAGACTATCTGATAAGTCTGGCCAACACCTCTCAGATTAATACCCCTTTGGGGGAATTTGCGGGCAGAATAGAGCTCTTTTCCATCCTCGCTCCTCAGGAGTTTTCCCTCGGACTCAAGTTTAGAGATAGCCCTTGAAACCTCCCTTTTCTTGAACCACTTTTCATCTGTTCGAATTGTGATCTCTGATGCGGCACATACCAGGTGCCTGCTCATAATCACTGGATTCTCGGGATTCAATACCGCAGACTCAGGAGGCCGCTTGAGAAAATCTTCGGGATTTCTCATAAAATACTGGTCAAGTGCGTCTTCCTGGGCAATGAGCACAAGAGCTGAATCTTGCAAGCTGCGGCCCACTCTGCCTCCCCTTTGCCATGTGGCCATGACCGTGCCCGGATAGCCAACGAGCAAACAGAGATCCAACGAGCCTATGTCAATACCCAGCTCAAGGGCACTCGTAGAGATCACTGCCAGGAGTTCGCCGTTTGAGAGCTTCCTTTCAATCTCTCTCCTCTCCTCCGGCAGATAACCGGCCCTGTATGCACTTATGCGCCTGGCCATAGAACCTGCCCTCTGACTTACCCAGATATTGATCAGCTCAGCAAGCTTCCTGGACTGGGTATAGACTATGGTTCTGAGACCACGGTGAAGGGCAGCCCGGAGCAGTTTAATTGCTGTCTGTGCAGCCCCATCTTCAGGATTAATGAAAATCACATGTTTCCTGCCATGAGGGGCACTGTTTTTGGTTACAGCCTGCACATTAAGCCCGGACAGCTTGGAAGTAAGCTCGGAAGGATTTCCAACCGTGGCGGAGCAAAACACCAGGATAGGACTGACTCCGTAATAGGAGCAGATCCTGTTCATCCTGCGAAAAACACACGCCATGTGGGAGCCCATGACACCTCTGTATGTGTGAACTTCGTCTATTACCACGTGTGTAAGGCCCTGCCAGAATGTGGCCCACTTTTCATGATGGGCCAGAAGAGAGAGGTGGAGCATCTCAGGATTGGTTAAAAGCACATTTGGGGGCAGTTCCCTTAATCGCTTCCTCTTCCAGGCGGAAGTGTCTCCATCGTAAGTGGCACAGGTAGGGGCCCGCTCCCTGTCAAGGCAGACGGTCAATTCCCTGAACGCCTTCATCTGATCCTGGGCAAGGGCCTTTAGCGGAAATAAGTATAGGGCGTGGCTTAATGGATCTTCCAGTATCTGCTCTATCACCGGAAGGCTATATACCAGGGTCTTCCCGCTGGCTGTCGGTGTGGATACCACTACATGTCGGCCGGAGCGTACAAGGTCAATAGCCGAGACCTGGTGGGAATACAGGCGGGATATGCCGCTGCCTTCAAGAAGCCCTTGCATCTCATCGGACCAAGGCCTTGCAGGACTGTTGAAACAGGCCTCTGTGGCAGAAACCTCCCTGTGAAACACCACCTGGCGGCCCAGTATGGGAGATGCCTTAAGGGACCTGATATACTCTCCTATACTGTTTTGGCACTTCATGCTATGTAAAGAGGAACTGTCTCCCTGGTAACTCTCACCTTGCACGCAATGG
>CAZPBZ010000045.1:0-1905 GCA_964584765.1 uncultured Thermodesulfobacteriaceae bacterium | reverse complement strand
TATTTCAGGAATCAAAGCCACAGCTTAAATTAGCAATTATAGAGAACGCCTCTTAGATCACTCTCGCCTTGCAAGCAATGGAGAAGAGAACTATCATTATCGCATTACTATATACCACGACACAAAAAATTGTCTCTCTGCAAACTCTGCGTTCTGCGGTGAACGGTAACAAGAGGTAAAACCAATGATCATAATCTTAAAGCCTGGCATCGGCCCCAATAGCGCTGAAATGTCCCAACTCATGAACTACGTTCGTCAATTTCCGGATATCAAGCCCAGGATTTCAGATGTGAAGGGCACCATCCGGGTAGTGACGGAAGTTTACTTGATTGGTCCTACTCATGACATACCTTCTGAGCCCCTGGAGTGTATGCCCGGAGTGGAAAAAGTAATAAGGGTCTCAAGTAAATATCGCTTGATAGGCCGCCATGGAGGACAGTTAGGCCAAATCGGCTTTGAATATAATGGGATTGCATTCAACCAGGACTGCCTTCATATCTTCATCGGACTCTGTGCCGTGGATACCCCTGAGCACGTAGAAATAGTCTTCAGGAACCTTCAGAGGCTGAATATTACTACCGCCCGCATGGGTGCCTACAAGCCCCGAACCAGCCCTTATGATTTTCAAGGTCATGGAAAATCATGCCTGCCCTGGGTCTTTGAACTTGCAGGGAAATACGGGATCAAGGTAATAGCCATGGAGGTACTCAGGGCCATATATATCGAAGAAATCATGGATGCCCTTGAACAGGCCGGACGTCCTACAGGAGTGATGCTGCAGACAGGTACAAGAAATGCCCAGAACTTTGAGCTTCTCAAGGCAGTAGGATCCCAGCATGAGTTCCCCGTACTGTACAAACGGGGCATGGGCCTCAGCCTGGAAGAGTCATTAAACGCCTGTGAGTATATTGCCAGTGAGGGGAACCGCAACATTGTAATATGTTTGCGGGGAATTAAAACCAGAATGGGAGAACCCCATCGTAACCTTGTGGACTTTATCCATGTTCCGGTTGTAAAAAGACTGACCAGGCTCCCTGTATGTATTGACCCGACCCATTCCGTTGGCTCCAAGGACCGCGCACCTGACGGCCTGCTCGACATCTTTCACGCTACGGCCCAAGGCGTGATCGCCGGGGCAAACATGATTTTGGTGGAATGCCATCCAAAGCCGGAAGTTGCCCTGTGCGACGGACCACAGGCACTGACAATGCAGGAGATAGATCACTTGATTGCAGACGTGGAAATTGTGCGGCGTGCTTACGAGGAAAGAAGGGCCTTGGGGGCCGGAAGAGGTGCTTCTTAGGCCGATTATTTTGAAAGACTTGCTTTTATGGCTCGTGGGTCAAGCCATTCAAGCGGGTCCTCTTGTTGTTCACCATGCCTTATTTCGAAATATATGCCCTCCTGGACCCATGGACCTCCACCAGTCAGACCTATAATATCCCCCTCTGTGACCTTCTGTCCAACGGTCTTAAAGAACTGTACCCCCTGACTTACCAGGCTGAAATATTCGTTTCCGTGATCGATTATCAAAACTTTTCCATAACCAGGTACGATATCATTGTATTTAACCGTGCCGTCAAAAATTGCTCTGATTTCACTGCCCCTGGGTGCTGAGAAAATTACACCAGGGCATTTTCCATCATTCCTCCAGCCATCAACACCGGTCCTGGATAGCCGTCCTACTACAGGTGGGCTTAGGTTTCCTTTCTGTGACCTAAAGTCATACATATCCGGTGAAACTGGACCTGAAATAAGTCCTCCGGCACTTTTGCTGATAAGACATTTTATAATATCCTGAAGCGATTGCTCAGCAGATTCAAGCTCTTTCAACATTACCTCATACAGCTTTCCCTGTTGCTTGAATTCATCCAAAAAGGCCTGTTTTTCCTGTTTCCGTTCTTC
>CAZPBZ010000044.1:0-8437 GCA_964584765.1 uncultured Thermodesulfobacteriaceae bacterium | reverse complement strand
TTTTCTTTGAAAAGCAATTTCTCAAAGGAGAATCTGCCCGAAATCCCTTCAAATTTTTTCACAACATATCACACACATAGCACCATAAAAAAAGCACTCACAGCAAAATGCCATAAGTGCTTGTTTTCATTGGTAGGCCGTCAGGGGCTCGAACCCCGAACCTACTGATTAAGAGTCAGTTGCTCTCCCAGTTGAGCTAACGGCCCATGCGTCGGCAATTCTTTAACACAATTCAGAATGATGTCAAGCGTGTTTTGGCAAGGTTTCAAAACCGTATTGCCGGTAACACTTTTTTACGATATTGACTACCCAAATAATGTCCTTTATACTTACTTCAATTCATTTCTTCTAAGGGGGTTATTACTAATGGAATCTTTTGTCAAGAAAATCGCTCTTTATTTTTTTCTGATTGTCACCTTAGGCTGGCTGGCTCCTGGTATCTGCCTGGCCCATTTCGGGGTATTGTTACCATCTGATGATATCATTGAAGGTAATGAATCCCGCCAAATCACCCTTTCGTGTCAATTTATGCACCCTTTTGAGCAGGGATTTATGGAACTCGAAAAGCCCATGAGTTTTGCAATGTTCGTAAGAGGCGAGAATAAGGACCTTTTAAACAGCTTGAAAAAACAACCTGTAAACGGATGCACAACCTGGATCGGAACCGCGGAACTGGAGCGTCCCGGAGACCATATCTTCTACTTTGTCCCCCAGCCCTACTGGGAGCCTGCGGAAGACTGCTATATCCAACACTTTACCAAGGTAGTCGTAAATGCATTCGGTCTGGAAGAGGGTTGGGATCAGCCGGTTGGCCTGAAGACTGAGATCATACCTCTAACTCGACCCTACGGCCTGTGGACAGGCAATGTCTTCGTCGGGCAGGTCCTCGTGGATGGAAAGCTGGCGCCGAACAGTAAAATTGAGATAGAGTTTTATAACAAAGACAAAAAGGTTGAGGCCCCTGCAGGCCCGTATATCACCCAGGTGGTACACACAGATTCCCAGGGCATCTTTTCCTACGCCATGCCGAGAGAGGGATGGTGGGGATTTGCTGCACTCAATGAAGCAAGCGAAAAAATGAAACACGAGGGCAGAGAGGTGTCTGTTGAGCTGGGCGCTGTTTTATGGGTATATGTGGCGGATATGAGGTAAAAAATGCACATTTCAGAAGGGGTCTTGGCAGCCCCTGTGTTACTGGCCGGTGGGGCTGGAACAGTACTGGGCCTGGCTATCGGGTTACGCCGTATGGATGTGCAGGAAATACCCAAGGTGGCCCTGCTTACTGCCGCGTTTTTTGTGGCATCCCTTGTACATGTTCCCATAGGCCCCTCCAGCGCTCACCTGGTACTTAACGGAATTCTGGGAATTTTGTTGGGGTGGACCGCCTTTCCTGCAATCTTCATCGGCCTGTTTTTCCAGGCAGTGCTCTTTCAGTTTGGCGGACTTACTACTCTTGGTGTCAACACACTGAACATGGCTGTCCCTGCCGTAATAATGGGTGCCCTCGCAAGGCCTGTCTTACGAAGTAATTCAGGTCTATTTGCAATGGTGATGACAGCCATTGCCGGAGCAGGCGCTATTATCCTGAGTGCGGTTATGGTGGCAGGCTCTCTGGCATTCTCCGGAGAATCGTTTGTTGCGGTGAGCAAGCTCATTTTTGTGGCCCACATACCGATTGCCATTGCTGAAGGTGTACTTTCTGTTTTGATAATCTCCTTTCTCTTAAAAACAAAGCCTGAAGTAATAAAGGGTAATATGCATTCCAGAACAGCCAAATTGGGGCTTGTTTCCATAATCATTATCCCGATTCTGATTATGTTTTGCAGCCAGGCACACGCCCACAAGGTCAACCTGTTTGCCTGGTATGACGGCAAGATGATCCTGGCTGAGGGTTATTTTTCAAGCGGTAATAAGGCTATGGACTCTACTATCCGAGTTCTTGATTCCGGGGGCAAAGAGGTCTTTCATGGAATGACTGATAAAAAGGGCGAATTCTCCTTTAAGCCGACAGGAAACGGAGAGTACCACCTTGTCCTGGAAGCAGGGATGGGTCACCGGGCTGAGGCACTTGTATCTGTACATGGCATGAAATCAGGGACTGCCGCCCCGGAAGCCGGACAGACAGGCCCGCAGACTGCCGGAAGTCCTGAACTCAAAGGAGACGGGCAGGCGGCTGAAGATGCACATAAAGGGACTGTAACCCTTACCAGTACGGAGTTTGAACAACTTCTTGATCGCAAGCTCAACCCCATAAAGGAGCAACTGTTGAGATTGGCTGAACAGGGTGATAGAGTTAGTTTTAGAGACGTGGTTGCAGGGCTTGGATATATTGCCGGACTGATGGGTTTAGCAATGTATCTCACTCAGAGAAAGCGCAAAAAGTGACCTGCGAACGTTTTGCCTCGGGGAAATCCATACTCCATTCTGCAGATCCCAGAGTAAAGATCCTGCTCGCCATAGGCTATGCCGTTGTAACAGTGAGTCTTGGAAGTCTGGAAGGACAGATCTTTGCCCTATCAGGTGGTTTGCTCCTGGTAATAGCCGCTCACCTTTCTTTTAAGGAAGTGTTTCGTCGTCTGTTTGTGGTCAATCTCTTTATCCTGATGTTATGGCTCGTACTCCCGTGGACAACACCCGGAACCGGCATTACTCGCTTGGGCCCTATTGTAATTACAGAAGAGGGCCTGGACCTCGTCCTGTCAATAAGTCTTAAATGCAACGCGATAATACTGGCAAATCTGGCCCTGCTTTCAACATCGACAATATTTTCACTGGCCCATGCCCTGGCACACTTCCGGGTCCCAACTAAGATGGTGCAACTCATCTTTTTTTCCTGGAGGTACTTCCACGTTATTGACTCTGAATTCCATCGCATGAAACAGGCCATCAAGGTCCGTGGATTTGAACCTAGGTCCAACCTGCATACCTATCGAACTTATGCCTATCTCATCGGGACCTTGTTCATCAAAAGCCTTGAAAGGGGCGAGAGGGTGTACAAAGCAATGTTGTGTCGCGGTTTTGACGGTACCTTCTGGCTGCTTTCGCATTTTCGCCTTCACCAGCGGGATTTTTACCTGGCCGGCTTCACCTCTGCATATCTTTTTCTTATTATTGGGGTTGATTGGATAAATCCATGTCGCTGATAGATCTTGAAGGAATATCCTTTCAATACCCAAATGGAAATCATGTGCTGGAAGGGCTCAGTTTACACCTGGAAGAGGGTGACAAAATCGGCCTCTTAGGAGAAAACGGTACAGGCAAAACGACTTTATTCCACATAATACTGGGCCTTCTCAAGCCTACTAAAGGGGAAATAACTATATTCGGGGAAAAGCGTGAAACAGAACAGGACTTCAAAAAAATCCGTGGCGCGATCGGCCTGCTCTTCCAGGATTCTGATGACCAGCTCTTCTGTCCCACTGTAATGGAAGACGTGGCCTTTGGACCATTAAATATGGGAATGAACCATCATGAGGCAACAGAAAGGGCAGAGCAGACACTTGAGGAACTGGGGATATCGCGCTTCAGAAACCGGGTTCCATATCAACTCTCAGGAGGGGAAAAACGGCTTGTCTCAATGGCAACCATATTGTCCATGAGGCCGGAGATCCTTTTGCTGGATGAGCCCACAACCGGTCTTGACGAAAAGACTAAGGAACGCCTTATCTCAGTGCTACAGAACTATCCGGCAAAAGCATGGATCATAATTTCACATGTTCAATCCACAATAGAAGCAATGTCCAATAAGTATTACAAGTTGAATGGGGGAAGGGTGGATTTGGTTTGATAGAAAAGGATAATTGCCGCAAAATATTTTTTGGTATTAGATTCCACAGCTATAATTTGCCGTCTTCCAGAATGAAGTGGTATAGTTATATGGACACTCCGAAAGATGGGGGACGCGTGCGTTACTGGTAGGGGGGAGGCGCACTCAGGGCGGCCCCTATAGGCCAGTCCCTTTCATAGATGTCGTTGCGAAACTGCACGGAACCATTCTGATCAACCCACGCAGTCCAGTAGAGTATATAGACCGGGATCGGCTGTGGTAACGGCGCGGTTCGGTTGACACTCGTGTCGATGGCCGCGAGTATGGCGTCTTTCGTCCATTGGGGGTCGCCCCGCAACACATACTCCGCCAGCTCAATTGGTTCTTCGATGCGGATACAACCATGGCTCAGTCCGCGGACCGTTCTCGCAAACAGACCCCGCTCGGGTGTATCGTGGAGGTAGACATTGAACTCATTGGGAAACATGAATTTTACCCGGCCGAGTGCGTTCCAGGGGCCGGCCTCCTGCCGCAGGCTATAGGGGAAACTCTCGGCTGTCATCGCCTTGGACCGATCCAGCATCTCAGCCTCAATTTCCTTTCTCCCTGAACCCACGCCCTCGAAAACCTTCAGATGATTTTTGGCCAAATAGCCGGGGTCTTTGGCAATAAGGGGCATCATCTCTTTCACTGCTATGCTGCGCGGGACATTCCAATAGGGATTGAGAACCAGGTAGGTCATCTTGGCGCTGAAGACCGGCGTGTGCTGATACCGTTTTCCTACAACCACCCGCATCGTCATAACTGCGCGATCGTTCTCTATCACCTCCAGCCGGAAGTCGGCGATATTGACCAGGAGAAAACGACGCCCAAGGTCCTCTGGGAGCCAGCGCCAGCGCTCCATATTGACTTCGATCTGACGAATGCGTTCTTCTGCCGATACATTCAGGGCTGCCAGGGTATGGCGCCCGACAACGCCGTCGATGTCGAGTCCGCACCTGGCCTGAAATCTACGCACCGCCTGATCCAACGCCTCGTCAAACAGCTGCTGATCGCCTTCTTGGGGAGCAACAAGATCATCAATGACAGCGAGCCGTTTTCGCAATACCCGGACCTGCTCTCCCCAGTCTCCTTTGCGCATCTTTGGCCCGGCGGATACTACAGGCCAACCTCCCCCTCTTGCAATGGTCCGGTAGCGGGCCAAGGTCTGCCGCAATCTCAAATACCCAAGATGGGTGGGGAAAAGGCCTCTGAGGGCCTTGTCCATTTGTCCTGTCTCCAGGGCTGTTTCAAGAACTGCGACCACGTCCATCTTCCGGCCCTGGACATGCCATTCTGGTTGAATGGTTACCGGGTTGAGCCGGCCGGCCACCAAATGAGAGGCATAGACCAGAAAGGCGTCTGTTAGGACCAGATCCAGATCGGCCAGCTTCTCAGGGGGAAACGGCCGCCCGTGGGCCGCACCCTGCTGGATTTCCTTCAACGCCGCCTGAATACTCAGCAAATGATAGTCTGCCGGCCTCAGCCCTTCCTGATCCACCTGCCGGACCGCCTGAAGGAAGGGCTCAACATGGGGCAACGGGCCGTCATCAGCAGTCCAGGCAGGGCGAAAAGACCGGCGTTCGTAGAAAGCCCGAATCACCGAAGGCTCACAGATCAGTCCTTTCCCGCAGATGAGCTCCGCCGGACTCTCCATCTTTTCAATGCGACTTCGGAGCTGCCCACGTACCTGATCGGACAGCCCCGTCCCCGCAGCATTACCGAAAAGGACGAATCCGCCAAATCCTGCCACGATTGCAACGATGGAGACTAATCTGTACACAAAGACCCCCTTACAGAAAAAAAGTATGTAGCCGGAAGGTCCCCAAAGGTCCTGACTGAGAGGCTATGTCTCCATAATCCGGGGGGTGCCACAATTCGGCATCGGTTCTTCAGCGCAACCCCAAAACCGACTTCAGGTTCACCAGACCAGAAAAAGATTGTCAAGGCCCGTAATTTGAGGGACGTCCTGGACTAAATGGACTTTTGTCTATTATTCGACTAAGGAATTTGGCAACTGCGGAGCCCGTCTCGCCTGGGCTCAACAGTATATCAATCGGACTAAGCCTCAACCTCTACCGGATCTGTTTCAGCTACCTGTTCCCTGATTTCCAGCTTGCTCTCCCCCAATAGAGTAGTCTTCAGCCAATCAATGGCAAGACCAAGCATCGCCAGATCGTCTCCTGAAATTTTCTTCTTCCTTTCTTCCGGAACAATATATACGTTGAGGAATAGGCTGTCGAACACAAAACGGCGAAATCGATCCACATTGTAGCAACCCATAAAGAACATCTGAAGCGTTTTTTCAGGAATAGTAACGAATGGCCCCAGTGATTTGCGCTTGAGGATCATCTCTGTCCATCCAAAATTTGCTTCATCGTAGGGAATGATACCCTGGTCTTTACGCCATTTTTCTATTGTGAGTTCCCTGCCGAGATCATGTCCAAGGCAGTGGCTTTCCTTCACCATGGCAAAAAAATGTTCATCAGAATTCAGATCCCTGTTGTGGAACATCCCGGTACTTAAAGGATAGTACCTGCATGTCAGTGGGCGATCCTCATATATGCCGCACCCTGACTCATCCAGAAACGGACAGGTCTTTTTCTCATCTTCCAGCATCTTCATTACAGGGATCGGCAGATCTGTTTTCTCAATATATCCAAGGGTTGTATAAATTTGAAGAAATTCATCTGAAGACAGGCCCAGTCTCTGTTTCATGCGGATTATGTCGCATGGAGTCAGCATGATATGAGCATCCTTGCAGCACTGAGTATAGCAGGCCATTTCTTTTTCACAGGCAAAGGTAAAAGTGCTGTTAATATCCATTTGAACAGGGGCTATCAAATCCTTTTTTTCTTTTTGTACATGCATAACTTGGCTTTCCTCGCAACCCGGAATTTTGCAAACAGCTTTGCAGACTATTATAATCGCGTTACAGGGATAAACAAGTAGTATGCGGCTTACACCATTATTCTGTTTTATTGCCGAGGATAATTATCTATGGAATCCGAAAACAAGGTTGCCATTGTTACCGGTGCCATAAAAGGCATTGGCCTCGCCATAGCCCTTGAGTTAGCCCGTTCAGGGGTCAAATGTGTTTTGCCTTACCACGACTGGCTGGACAGCCTTGAGAGTATGCACAGGCATATGAAGGAAACAGGCGTTGACTACCATGCCGTTCCGGCCGATCTTACTTGCCATAAAGACGTGAAAAAAGTGATTCACACCGTTCAGAACCGCTTTGGGCGTCTGGATATATTGATTAACAATATAGAAAGGGGTGGGTGGCCTGTAGTTCACGGCCCGTATGTGCCGGAACAGTGGAACCTGGAGTTCAAGACCACTGTGACTGCTAAATGGTATCTTTTTGAGGAGGCTTTACCAATCCTGAAGATCCAGGGGAATGGAGTCGTGGTCAATATTTCGTCCATAGCCGGATTGGTGGGAAGAAGTGGACCGGCAGGCCTGGTGTTTAATGACTGCTACTCGCTGTCAAACAGGGCCATCCAGTCCCTTACTGAGGCCTGGGCAAGACAGGGTGCCCCTGAAGTACGGGTCAATGAACTCATGCTGGGCTTTGTTGAGACGCGTCATGGACCGCGCACCAGGGGTTGGGGGGTGATGAGTACTGAGGAACAAAAGGCCATACTTGATCATACTCTTTTACAACGTACAGGAAGGGTTGAAGAGGTGGCAAAAATGGTGCGCTTCCTGGTCTTTGACGCAAGTTTCATGACCGGGTCAACCATACGAATGGACGGAGGCTATATTATAGGGGGGGATAAGGCGGCCTCTATGCCCAAAGGAGTTGTCGAACCTGGTGAATCCACCTTTGGAGGTTCTGTTCCAGCGGAGACCGCTGTTAAAAAAAACTCGGAATAGATCTTAGACAACTGAAGATGGTATAAAAATCCGCGAGTACATATTTTGCGCGTAACGGTCAGTCATCCCGGCGATGAAATCACAGACCCTGCGCTCATAAGGGGTCCTGGCGTCGATGTCTACTGCTTCTTCTTCAAACATCCGAATGTTTTCCCGGATAAAGGCATCTTTGTTTTTTAAAAAAAACTCATACAAGTCAAAAAGGATCTTTTTGGCCTTTTCAAACTCATTATGCACCTGAGGTGCCCTGTACACGTTGTCATAGAGAAAGGCCCTGAGGTGAATCATCGTTTCATAAAGACGGGGACTTATTGAAAGCTCCATTTCCCCGTTCACTACCTTGGTGTTTGCTATCACGTCATTGATCATGGTCGAGATGCGGGTGGCGTGATTTTCTCCCAAGACATCTTTACACTTTGACGGAACATCCTTTTCAGAGATCACTTTGCTTCTAATTGCGTCGTCCAGATCATGGCTCAGATAGCCAATGACATCTGCTATACGCACGACCCGTCCTTCAACAGTCATGGCCCACTTATTTGATTTTTTGGGGATGATCTCTCCAAAACCCTTTGAGTGCTTAAATATTCCATCCCTGACTTCATAGGTGAGGTTGAGACCCCGGCCGCCATTCTCCAGCACATCCACCACTCTCAAGCTCTGACGGCAGTGAGAAAATCCCCCAGGCACAATCTCATTTAAAATGGTTTCACCGGCATGCCCAAAGGGAGTATGTCCAAGATCATGGCC
>CAZPBZ010000043.1:6128-8566 GCA_964584765.1 uncultured Thermodesulfobacteriaceae bacterium | reverse complement strand
TCTGTCGTCTCTCCTTCCCTGACATGCAGAGTCCTCTTAATTCGATCCAGATTTTGCATTGCCCCGCCAAGATGGCATGCGGTTCCGCAACAGACCTTGATCATGTGACGCCCCCTTGCCACCAGGCTGAAGGCCTTGTAAAAGGTAGCAATGTCAAAAATCCTGGTAAGGCTCAGCTCAAGCTTTTCGGAAATATGGCGAAGGGTTTCCTCTGACAGATAGTTCTCAATACCCTGCACATCCTGCATAATGCTGATTATTTCAGAATGCCTGTATCCATGCTTTTTTAATATGTTATCAACTTTCTCGATGTCCATGGCTCATTTACTTATTGTGTACTTCTGCCAGCATGGCATTGTATGTGTCCCCATCAGGCCCTCTTTTACCTTTTGAAACATTGTCCTGCGGCACAGATCCTGTAAAAAATCATTAACTGGCTCCAGCCCTTTCAGGAAGTCCTGGTTTACAAATCCCTCGGCCACGGCCAATTTCCGTAGCTCAGTAGCTATCCTGCTGAATCGTATTCCCTGAGGGCAGACAAAATAACAGGAGTTGCAAAGACAGCAGAACCAGATCAGGTCGGATGAAAGGACTTGCTCTCTCAATCCCAGGACGATCATGTGTATGATACGTCGCGGATCAAAATCATCTATGACCTCGCGTACCGGACATACACCTGTGCATGAACCACAGGAATAGCAGGGATTAATTTTTTCCAGGCCTATTTTTTCAGCTATCTCGTGTTTGAAGTTGGGATCTGCCTTATCCAGAAAGACGGTCTCCATGGAGATCTCCATTCCACATTTTTTTCTTTTTCAGGGTCTCTACGCAGGACGCGGCTTGATCTAAAGAGACGCCCAGCAACTCCGCCAGTTCCGAAGCAGGACGTTCCCTTTCCTGTAAATACAACAGCGTCTCATACAGGGTTGTTTCATCCTGTATAGTGGTTGACAGTTTTTCTCTGGAAGGGAACTCGCCATACGTCCCGTGCTTTTTCATCTTCTTTGACTCCCTTGCAAGGGCCATCCGCACCTTTCTTCCTTCCAGAGCGATTTTGGCCGCCCTTATTTTGTGCAAAAGGGCCTGGCGATCCAGGCCTTCGCTGTGCCCTATGGGGCCAAGATCGCGGATACGTGCATCAAATTCCGTGATCACCTGTACGAAACGAGGGGCTTCAGCAGCAGAGACCCATTCCAGAGCACATCTGCCCGTCTCGATCCCAAGGTTTTCCAGAATCATCTTGATAAAGGCGATTTTGTTTATGGCTTCATAATTACCGGACCGGTAATGACACTCTCCGAGGTGTCACCCGCCGACGAATATTCCATCCGCCCCCTGGAGAAAACCCTCCAGGATAAACACAGGATCTATCCTGCCCGTGCACATCACTCTGATTACCCTGATATGAGGCGGATATTGAAACCGGGCCACGCCTGCCGCATCTGCCGCAGCATAACAACACCAGTGGCACAAAAACCCAAGTATTCTTGGTTTACTCACCATAATATCGTCCCTCAATTCCTCCCAAACGCCTCTATCTGGGCAAGAATCTGCTCATCTGTAAACCTCCCCATGCTGATGGCCCTGGCCGGACAATAGGAAGCACAAACCCCGCACCCCTTGCACGCGGCAACAATGACTTCGGCTTTTTTGAGCTTGCCCCTTTTTTTCATCTTGATCGCATTGTAAGGGCAGAAATACTCACAGATACCGCAGCCAATGCACTTATCCGGATCACAGGACGATACAATCGGCTCAACTCTGACATGGCCCCTTGCCAACAGGATACCTGCTTTTGATGCCGCTGCCTTGGCCTGTGCAATAGATTCATCAATCGGTTTTGGAAAATGCGCCATGCCGCATATAAAGATCCCGTCAATGTATGAATCCACAGGCTTTAACTGGACGTGTGACTCCAATAAAAATCCGTCTGCTGAACGTGGCACTGCCAGTACACGCTCCAAGGTATCGTCCTGCTGTGGCACGATTGCCGTGCTTAAAGCCAGCAGATCGGCATTAATTACGACATCATTGTCAATGAGCAGATCCTTGATGGTTATGCGCAACCTTCCATCAACTTCGGCAACTTCAGGCTTGTTGTCCCTGTCATACCGGATGAATATAACCCCCTGCTCTCTGGCCTGTGTGTAATAGTCTTCATGAAATCCATATGTCCCCATATCCCGGTAAAGAACATACACATTGGCAGCAGGATTGATTTCTTTGATTTTTAGCGCATTCTTGATTGCCATGCTGCAGCAGATACTGCTGCAATACATATGGCTGTCATCCCTGGAACCTACACATTGTATCATCACAATCGTATTATCTGCGGTTGGAACAAATCTGCCGGATGCCAGTTTTTCTTCCAGTTCATGCTGCAACACTACGTGCCTGCTTTTCCCGTACAGATATTCATCCGGCCTGAAGGCCATAGC
>CAZPBZ010000043.1:2186-6028 GCA_964584765.1 uncultured Thermodesulfobacteriaceae bacterium | reverse complement strand
CACCTGTTCAATCCCGCCTCTCTGATGGTTTCCTGAAACAGCGGCTCATGGGTCCTGGGAGTGCAGGCAGCCACAACAACACGGTTGAGCTTTTCTTTGACAACTGTTTCCTTGATCAACACCTGTGTATCTTCAGAACATGAATAGAGGTTGTCAGTGCTGATAACCACGTCGGGAAGGGTGGCAGCATACTTTTTTACATCCTCCACATCCACCACTCCTGCTATATTTTTGCCACAATTACACACAAACACGCCGATCCTCAAAGGCTCCTGATCCACAGGACGCTCTTCAATAAACGTCTTTTCCGATATGAGTGTGCCGCGGGCAGGGCTTAGGAGTTCGGTCACGCACGCAGCGGTCCCGCTGGCCTGCATGACACTATCAGGAAGGGGCATTGGTCCCCGGAATCCACCCGCAACATAAATCCCTTCCCTGGAAGCGGAAAGCGGATCAAACAGACCTGTCCGGCAAAAACCATGGGAATTGAGTTCTATTACCGCGGTCTTTGCCAGGGTGAAGTTCCCATCAGGGGCCTTCAGGCCCATGGGAAGCACAATCAGATTAAATATGTCATGGTGTAAGGAGCCGTCTTCAGTGACATACTTCAGAATCAGGTCTTCTGTTTGTGAATCACGTTTTACCTCGGAGACCCTGGACCTGATAAAATGTATTCCCGATTCCTTTGCACGTTCATAGAAACTCTCCAGTCCCTTGCCGTGCATTCGCATATCCATGAAAAATATCGTAATGTCCAGATCAGGCTCATGCTCCAGGGCCACTATGGCATCTTTAACAGCATATTTGCAACACACAGACGAGCAGTAACTGTTGCCTGATATACTGCCACGAGAACCTGTGCATTGAATAAAGGCGATTCTCCCAGGTTTTTCCGAGTCTGAAGGTCTCAGGATTTTCCCCATATAGGGACCTGAAGCGCTTGATATGCGCTCAAATTCCAGACCTGTAACGACATTGGGAGAGTCCTTGTAGTGATAGACCCTTATGCTGGCCGGGTCATATTCCTTGAAGCCGGTAGATATGATAACTGCACCAACATGGTATACGGCAACCTCCGGCTTCTGCTCAAAATCAATGGCCCCGGTCTGACAGGCACGGGTACATTGCTTGCATTCCTGTCTATTCAGGAACAGACAATAATCAGGGTTAACAAAATATTTGGAAGGTATGGCTTGAGTATAAAGGATATCAATAGCCTTTTTTGGGGATAAGTACTGGTTATGGGGATCAGGCAAAGTAACCGGGCAATATTGGGCGCAGACCCCGCATCCTGTACATTTGCTTTCATCCACATAACGGGGGCGTCGCAACACCTTGACACTGAAGTTCCCGGCAGTGCCCGAGACTTCCTGAATATCGGCGTTTGTAATGATTTCTATATTAGGAGACCGACCGGCCTCTACCAACTTGGGCGCGAGAATTCAGATGGCACAGTCGTTGGTTGGAAAGGTCTTGTCCAGACCTGCCATGATACCGCCTATGGCTGACGACCTTTCGATCAGGTAGACATAAAACCCGGCATCAGCCAGGTCCATGGCGGCCTGGATTCCGGCTATTCCGCCTCCGACAACCATTGCAGCGCCTACCAGATCTTCCCTGGAGGCATCAATTTTCATTGGAATACTCTCTCCTAATCTTCCACCAGTTCCAGTGCCCCAGTGTTGCACCAGCGCACACAGGATGGACTCGGCGGTATACCACAAAAATCACATTTCAAGGGAATACCGGTTTCGGCCTCTATGAAATACGGTTTCTGCGGACACGATGCCCTGCACAAAGCGCACATGTCATAGGTTTGGTCACCTATTACTATGGTCTGTTTTGACGTGCAGGCAGCATCTACAAAAGGACCTGCTATTACAGGAAAATACTGATCCCCTTCTTTCATCACCCGTATTCTGGCACGCCTTGGATTCACGGTATTTGCTACATGATTCAGGGAGCACGCAGTCTCACAATGCCTGCAGCCGGTGCACTTAGTATGATCAATTTTTATCCTCGGCATTACTCATCCTCCAGTTCCAATGCCCTCAGGGTCTCTGGCGGAGGCTCGCCTTTCTCGTTCCACCCTCTCAGATGATAATATTCCGGAATCATTTCATTTATCCGGCTGATCTGTCCTTCAGCAGGCCCGTCGGAAATGGGTTCTTTGGTAAACCTGTCAGGGAGGGTGTCGTGTGAGCTATTGAATCCTGCGCTAAGATTAAACACCCTTTCCAGGTTCCATATCCTCTCCCCAATAAGGAGCAGATCATCTGCTTTGTAGCTTGTTCCAAGACAACTGTTTACAAGTGGGACATAATTATTAAATTTTAGTCCCATCAGAGGCCAGTTGCACAGGCCCAGGGAATCCATGACAGCACTGGTGTCCTGATATCGCTTGACCAGTCCTGGCTTTCCCTCAATTTCCCACGGATCGAGATTCTCATGCACATTGAGAAGTTCATCAAAAAAAGTATTGGCATACAGGTGATGAGGCCCATAGTTACTCGTGGCAAAATGGAGTCCCATTCCCTGAATGGCGCGAGGATCAAACGGTGCCAAAGAAAGACCCTTTACGCCCATAAAAAGATCCGGCCTTCCGGAGGACTCAGCCAGGGCCTTTCCGCCTTGCCCCAGGCGTTTGGCATGCCCTTTTTTCGTGGCGATCAAACGAAGCGCCTGT
Organism: uncultured Thermodesulfobacteriaceae bacterium; assembly: GCA_964584765.1. Lineage (GTDB taxonomy): Bacteria > Desulfobacterota > Dissulfuribacteria > Dissulfuribacterales > UBA3076 > UBA3076. Next base: position 3,342 of record CAZPBZ010000043.1, on the reverse strand, counting down.
ATCAGCACCTCGGCATTACCAAACCTGAGGTCAATCTTGAGTTCCTCCGGTGAAAGCACCTTTTTTTCCACCAATTCCATGGCAGTGGCAAGGGTTCCTCCTGCGGCAACCGGATCGAGTCCCATTTCAGCACACAGCATACTCGCCATGCCGATTGCGGAAAGATCGCTGATCCCGCAGTTTACCCCAAGAGCGCCGATTGCAAGATAGGTCGGTACCATGCCTTTCCCTTGATAAGTTGGATGTTTAACAACTGTTTTCTTGATACATGCGACAGGACACGCAAAACAGCCGCGAGCTCTCAAAATAAAAGCACTGTTTAAGGCCTCGGTACCTATGTTTTTCAACGAGAGAGCCGCCCAGCGGAAATTGTTTTCCGGCAGCATCCCCTTTTGATAACACAACCCCACCAGGAAAGCGGTTCCCCACTGGGACATGGATTGGGAGACAAAGGGGGCGCTATTTAGCTTGTTGATCAAGGTGTTGACCACCTGCACAAACCGATTGCCGTCTGCCACGTGCAGGGAGTACCGGCCTTTTACAGCTATGGCCTTGAGATTTTTAGATCCCATAACCGCACCTATACCGGCTCCTCCTACAGAGAGATAACGGTCGTTAACAACATTAGCCAATGGGAGTAACCGTTCGCCTGCAGGGCCGATTGATACCAGAAATGTCTCCCGCGCAACCCACGGATCACCAAGGTTCTTTTTAAACAGGTCTTCAGTCTCAGAAGTAGAACGTCCCCAGTATTCCAGAGCAGGAAGTATTCTAACTTTGTCGTCAATAATTGAGAGAATGACCGGAGTTTCGGCCTTACCCTCTATAATGACCATGTCGAATCCGGCGAACTTGAGCTCAGCGCCAAAATGCCCACGGGTCTTAGCGCAGGCCAGGGTTCCGGTTAATGAAGACCTTGTTATGACATTGCAGGATGCCCCTGTTATAGCCCCTGTTCCGACCAGCGGACCCGAGGCAAAAATGAGCTTGTTATCCGGTGAGAGAGGGTCTGTCTGAGGATCAACCTCATCAGTAAAGACCTTTACTCCGAGACCGCGTCCGCCAAGAAATTTTTCAAGGAGTCTCGGATCGATTTCCTCTATACGGTGTTTTCCTTCGGTCAGATTCACCCTCAGACAACGACCGATACATCCAT
>CAZPBZ010000043.1:0-2086 GCA_964584765.1 uncultured Thermodesulfobacteriaceae bacterium | reverse complement strand
ATACGGTGTTTTCCTTCGGTCAGATTCACCCTCAGACAACGACCGATACATCCATACATTTTCTGTTCTCCCAACTTTGCCGATGTGTGGGCCACCGAAGCGCTTATCAGCAGGCATGGTCGGCCACAGGGACCCCGTTTTGCCCCCCATGCCTGCTTTCTGTGCACTTAATGCATTATGCCGCGCCCCTGAGCCACTCTACGGTCTTTTCTTTCAGTGCTTCATCACGAGAAAAGGTAATGCACACGGTCCGGCAACAACCACAGCCTATGCATTTGTCTGAATCTACATAAATAGAACCTTGCTGATCAATTATTGCACCTACCGCACATACCGGCAACGCAAAACAGGATGCGCAGTTATGCTTACATATTGCATTAATCATTATATATTGACCTCCCATAATAATTTTAATCATGCATATCAATTGTGAAGATTCCGAATGGATACTATCCTAGAATCTTGTCTACCTCTTCTGCATCTGCGTCCATGACATGGGAAATTCCGGAAACATCCGCAGCCTCTCTGGTCAGGGTCATCAGATCATTACGGTCGATATACTGGACGGCAAATTTCCTTGCCCCTGCCATAAGCTGCTGAAGGCCCTGTTTCAGCCTGTCGATGTAAGAATACATACCAATGGCCCCTGCCGGGATCTTGCCAAAATCTTTTCCGAAGCGCTCCTTCAAATCCGCGCCAACTGCAAAGAGACGCATATAACCGTCTTCGACATCTTCCCCTTCGAGCTCCATTTTTTCAGCCATCAGTTTCCCATGAGTCTTGCCTACCATGGCAGCAGTGAAAATAGCCCGCCCAAGACAGATGGCCTTCACATAGGGCGCTCCAAGGGCAATGGCTTTAAAAATATGGTCTTCCAGGGACAGGCCGCCGGCAATGGCGATCGGCGGGATATATGCCCCTTTGGCAGCCAATCGTTGGCACATCTGATAGGCCAGGCATTCCAGTTGCACTGTCGGGATACCCCATTCATTCATCATACGCCAGGGGCTCATGCCGGTTCCGCCTCCTGCCCCGTCTATTGTGAGGAGATCGATCTTTGCATCAGAAGAATATTTTATGGCCCGGGCCAGGTCAGCAGGACGATATGCACCTGTCTTGAGAGTCACATATTTTGCGCCTACGGAACGTAGGTGCTTAACAGAATTGTGAAAGGCCTCTTCTTCCACCATGCCGAGGCGTGAGTGACGTTCAAACTCTGTAATGCCGCCTGCATTAAAGGCCTTCTGGACTGCCGGATTGGTCGGATCCGGCAGCACGATATAACCCCTGTTTTTGAGCTCCGTGGCCCTCTCGATCGAACGCAACTTGACCTCGCCCCCAATGTCCTTGGCACCCTGGCCCCATTTCAGCTCAAAGATTTCAATTCCCAACTTCTCAATCACGTATTTAGGTACACCAAGTCTGGTATCTTCCACATTCGCTTGAATAATAATGCCTCCGGTACCGTCATACCACTGGTTGAAGACATTGATGCGACGTTCCATCTCCGGTGACTTGGAAATCTTTCCATTCTGGAATTCCGCTTTGGAATCCATACCACAAATGTTTTCGCCAGCCACGACTATTACCCCAGATATGGCCGCACCTACGGCCACGTCTTCCCAATTAATGCGGGCAATATCCGTGGATCCCACCGCGCCGGTAAAGACCGGGAACTTCATCTTAATGCCACCATCAGCGCCGACAGCAGTAGTAGTATCTACAGCCGGAAATGTAGCTTTATCTGAATCGGCTTCAATGCCGACAGCACCTACAGCCGTACCCTGGATGTTGAAATGGGAAAAATCAACAGGGTAATCCTTTTCAGAACCGGCAGTGATTGTACCAAAGGGTGCAGGGTAAATGACTTCCCTTCCTTTCAGAGCGGACCTGCCTATCTCGCAAGGCCCCTCACAGCCATCAACGCAGGTCACACAGATTCCTGATATGGGAGCAGGGGTTACCCGTGTTGTTGTGAGAGTGGCAGCGCTACTATTCGGTTTACTAAATGACATAACAGAAAATCCTCCTATTTAAAATTGTGTATAGAGTTTCAGCAGAATTGTAGTTTATACCGCAAAAAAGG
>CAZPBZ010000042.1:0-8770 GCA_964584765.1 uncultured Thermodesulfobacteriaceae bacterium | reverse complement strand
TTCGACGAAATTTTTATCAGAAAGGTACATGAAGAGATGGCAAGGCGTCTTTCTAAAAGTAATGCCTATGTGGACAGGTGGTATTACTGTCCGCATCATCCAACTGAAGGGAAAGGAGAATACAGGGTAGAATGTGGTTGTCGTAAGCCATTCCCGGGCATGGTAGATCTTGCCATCAAGGAATTAGGCATAGTTTCGGAGGAATCTTTTGTTGTGGGAGACAGTATTCGAGATTTAGAGATTGCCTGGCGTGTGGGTGCAAAGCCCGTACTTGTCTTAACCGGCTATGGAAAGGAGACCCTTTCAAGGCTCTTGCCGGACCAGAAGGAGCGGTTGCCCCACATTGCATCTGATCTATTTGATGCCTGTACATGGATATGCGAATACTGTTGGTAAAACTCAGCGCTATAGGAGATGTAGTACATACACTTCCTGCCCTTGCCGCTTTGCGCAAGAGATATCCTGATGCACATTTGAGCTGGTTGGTGGATGAGGCAGCTTCTGATCTGCTTTGTTCTCATCCTATGCTGAATGAAGTAATAATCTATCCCAGGCGCAGGTTCGGAAAACTATGCGGCAACCTGAGACAGTGGCCAAGGTTGATTAAAGAGGTCGGGAGTTTTATTAGTCACCTTCGCAGCAAAAGCTACGATGTTGTGATAGACTTCCAGGGTCTGCTGAAAAGCGGTGTCTTGACCGGACTTTCTCGAGGGGCATGCAAGCTTGGTTTTGCAAAAGGGAGAGAGGGAAGTTCTATATTTCTGACAGACAAGCTTCCCCGCTATGATCCTGACGAGCATGCTGTGCTCCGCTATCTCAGGCTGGCCTCTCATCTGGATGCGGATATTAAAGAACCTGAGTTTCCCTTAGCCATTGGGAAGGCTGACATTGAGAGGGCAGGCCAACTGTTGAAAGAGGCAGGTGCGGGAGATTGCCGCATACTTTGCCTTAATCCAGGAGCCACGTGGGAAACAAAGAGATGGGCCCCAAAGGGATTTGCAGAAGTAGCAGACAATTGTTTCGAGCGCTGGGATATGGTTCCCATTATAGTTGGAGGACCGGGCGATAAGGGCCTTGCTTCTAATATTGCAGAGTTCGCAAAACATCCTGTTATTGATTTTACCGGGCTAACCAGCCTCAGGACCCTTGCTGCTTTGTATCAGAGGGTAGGGGCTGTGGTAAGTACTGATACAGGCCCCATGCATCTGGCGGCCGCAGCCGGAGCCCCTCTGGTTGCTCTGTTCGGACCCACGGCTCCATGGAGGACAGGTCCTTTTGGCAGGGAACAACAGGTTATTAGATTAGGACTTCCATGCAGTCCCTGTTTTAAACGTCATTGTCCTGACCTAAAATGTATGATGGATATTTCTCCTGAGCAGGTAATCGAGGCGGTTGGAAGAATTGGAAGAATTGAGTGATTTGGTGATTGAGTGATTTGGTGATGGGAGGTAAGTTATGAGCAAGCCCATTAGTCCCGAACTGTTGAATATTCTTGCTTGTCCCAAGTGTAAGGGTGATGTAAAGCTTAATGAAAACGAAGATGGGTTGATTTGTGAGAGCTGTGGTCTGCTGTACGAGATACGGGAAGGTATCCCCGTAATGCTGATAGATGAGGCCAAGCCTTATCCAGTAACAAAAAAGAACCTAAGTTAAGCGATTAGCTTTTAGCTTAATAACCCGTTTTTATACAAAGTTTTTACCTAATAGCTAACGGCTAACAGCTAATGGCTGGCATCCGTCTATGTTGAAAAAGTGTAAACTACAAAATGAAGGATACCAAAAATCGCATAAATAGACTTAAGGATGCCGTCAGTCGATTTGGCTCCTCTTGCCTGCTGGTGGCCGGAGATATCATGCTTGACCAGTTTGTTTGGGGTGATGTGTCGAGGATATCTCCTGAGGCCCCGGTCCCTGTGGTGGAAGTCCAGAAGGAGACCATGCTCCTTGGTGGTGCGGCAAACGTGGCAAATAACCTCAGGGCCATGGGCAGCCCTGTAATCCTTGGGGGCGTAGTCGGGAAAGATGTCATGGGCGAGAACCTCAGGGAACTCGCCAGGTCCATAGGTATAGATGTGACCGCTGTTGTTGATGGCATACGCCCTACCACGATCAAGACCAGGATAATCGCCAGGGGTCAGCAGGTAGTGAGGGTTGACAGGGAGAATAATAACTCCATAGACGAATCATCAATAAAGGCTCTGGCCGAGGCCTTTGAGAGACTGGCTCCTGGAATTGACGGAATTATTGTATCTGACTATGCCAAAGGTGTGGTTTCGGCTCGCTTCATGGATGAATTAAGGAAGATCTCAGGCGAGAGAGGCATTCCCCTTTTAGTAGATCCAAAGCCTGCCAATAGCAACCTATACCATGGAGTGACACTGGTGACCCCTAATCGTCAAGAGGCAGAGGCAATGGCAGGTCTTGAGATCAAGGATACAGAGAGCCTAAGTCAGGCTGCACAAGAGATCCAGGGAAGATTGGGAACAGAGGCGGTACTCATCACCTGGGGATCACGCGGGATGGCCCTCTGGCAAAGGGAAAACGGATTATTTACAGTACCGACTATGGCACGTGAGGTATTTGATGTCACCGGTGCAGGAGATACGGTCGTAGCGGCCATGGCCCTTGGAATAGTCAATGGGCTCAGTTTCCCTGAAGCAGCCTATTTAGCAAATATTGCCGCTGGCGTAGTTGTTGGAAAGATCGGAACTGCTACTGTAACTGCTGAAGAGATTATGGAAATTTTAGAGAAATAAAGGGAAGAGTAGCATCCAGCAGAATTCGGATAATGAGCATATTACATTCTCCGCCGCCAGCCAAGCTGGTCTGTAGTATATTTTCTCAGCAAGAAGGGCTCATAAACAGAGTGATTGATGCCCTGTGCGGTGCATACGGCACCGCTGGTTTTAAGAGTCCGGTCATTCCGTTCGACTGGACTTCCTACTATGAGCCGGAGTTTGGGAGCGGTCTCAAGAGGATATTCATGAGTTTTACAGAATTGGTGTTTCAAGATGCTTTAGCTGAAATTAAGCACGCCACTAATAAGCTGGAACAGGAATTCAGTACAGAAGGAAAAAGGCAAGCAAATATTGATCCCGGCATTTTAACTGCTGAACGTCTTGTGCTTGCCACAGGCAAGAATTTTTCCCACCGGATTTATCTTGGCCGGGGCGTATTTGCAGATCTGACGTTCATATACCAGAAAGATTCTTTTATGCCTTTACCATGGACGTACCCAGACTATGCATCGAAAGAGGTGATAGAGTTCTGGAACAATGTGAGAAAATCTTATCTGAAAGAGCTCATCAAGGCGAGAGCCCGAAATGGTCAAATAACTGAGGGCGTTTCAAATAATCCAATATAGAAATGGTGATCCAATGCTACGCAGTATGACTACATTTGCACGTGTGGAATATGCCGGGGATGGCTGGTCTTCCGCATTGGAGCTGAAGTCTGTAAATGGAAGGTTCTGTGATATCCATATCAGGTTACCCAGGTGGATGAATCCCATTGAAGACCGTATTAAGAAATTGGTGCAGGAGAGGATGATTCGCGGTCGCATTGACCTGAGCATACAGCACGAAGGTAGTGATGCAACAAGGTCCGTCTTTGAGCCTGACCTGGATCTCGGACGTTCTTATCTAAACGCAGTCAAGTCTCTGGCTGATGATCTTGGTTTAGATGGTACTCTGGATCTTCCGACGCTTTTGTGTTCTTTAAAGGACGTTATCACTGTTCAAGAACAGGGACCGGATACGGAAAAGGCATGGGAAAGGATAAAAGGTCAATTAGAGGAGTTGCTTGACAAGGCTGTAGCAATGGCAGGCACGGAGGGAGTCACTCTGGAGAAAGATTTGAAATCAAGGCTGTCTCAGGTTGAGCAATGGGTTGAAGACATATCAAAGCGGACGGAAGAGCATCTCAAGAAGGCCCAGCAAGCGCTCAAGGACAGGATTCAGTCGATTTTAAGAGATGTGCCCGCAGATGAGGGGCGCTTGATTCAAGAAATGGCAATACTTGCCGATAAGCTGGATATTACAGAGGAGATAGTTCGGGTTCGCAGCCATATAGAGCAGTTTAGAAAGTTTTTTGCGAAAAAGGGGGCAATAGGCAGGAAAATGGATTTCTTACTCCAGGAGCTATTCAGAGAGATCAATACTATGGCTTCCAAGTCATCTGACTCTCTGATTTCTTACTTGGTGGTAGAGATCAAGGGTGAGCTGGAAAAGATGCGCGAACAGGTCCAGAATGTAGTATAGGAATTTGATAAGGGAGAGTATATTATGAGCTGTAGATGTAAACTGCTTAATATTGGTTTTGGCAATACAGTAGTGGCTGAACGTGTTGTTGCCATAGTCAATCCGTCATCTGCTCCCATAAAGCGTTTGAGAGAGGAGGCAAAGGTCAGTGGCCGCCTTATTGACGCAAGTCAGGGTCGTCGAACTCGTTCCATAATTATAACGGACAGCAACCATATTATACTCTCTGCTATACAGGCAGAGACAGTTTCCCAAAGACTCGGTGCAGACGTTTTGACCAAATCAGAAGAGAAAGATCCAAAATACTGATTGTGCCCCACATCAATGGAACAAGGGAATCTATTTGTGATTTCCGCCCCTTCAGGGGCGGGGAAAACCACTTTATGCCGCAGATTGCTTGAGCGGATTTCCGGGATTTCTTTTTCTATCTCATACACTACCCGTAATCACAGGGAAGGGGAATTTGATGGTATAGACTATCACTTTGTTACTCAGGAGAGATTTAAGGAGATGGTCTCTGCCGATTCATTTCTTGAATGGGCACTGGTATATGGCAATTTTTACGGAACAAGAAAATCAGAAGTGCTGTCAAGGCTTAAACTGGGAGAGGATGTGCTGCTGGACATAGATGTCCAGGGGGCCAGGCAGGTTCGCAGACTATTCCCTGGAGCCATTCTGATATTCTTGCTGCCTCCGTCGTGGTCGTTATTGGAAGCCAGGCTCAGGGGTAGAGGGAGTGAGGACTCCTCAAGGTTGAAACTCAGGATGGCCAATGCAAAATCAGAGATGGCGGCAGTGCATGAATATGACTTTGCCGTGATAAACGACGACCTTTCACGGGCCACTGAGGACCTGAAATCCATAGTGATCGCCCAGAGATGCAGAACACCCAGGACTTTGGCAAGACAGGGCCTTGTTCAGCGCCTTAAGTCTTCATAGCCATTCACGGCAAACCCTGAACCTGTGAACGCCTATTATTCTTCAATGGTTCCCGACTCAAAAAGTCAATCAATAATAATCTGGGGTATACATCCAGTAAGAGAATTTTTAGAGATTTGTTCTGATGATTGTCAAAGGCTCTTTGTCCATCCTTCCTTTGGAAAGAAAAAAGCGCAGGCCGGCCTGTTACGTCTGGCAGAACGGCATGCGGTTCTTGTGGAACGTACGGAAAACCTTGAAAGTACAGGCGTTCCTGCAGGGACTGTACATCAGGGAGTTGCCGCCCTGGTAAGACCTGTTTGGTCTATTGACTTTTCCAGCCTGCCAATGTATTGGAGAAATAAAAGTCCATTAGTAGTAGTATGTGATCAAGTAACAGATCCACAGAATGTGGGATCGGTTGTGCGTTCTTCAGTTGCCCTGGGTGCTCAGGCAGTTTTGCTCTCCAGTCGGAGAACCTGCCGGATTACGGGAGCAGTAGCAAAGTCATCTTCTGGTGCACTGTTTCACATAAAGGTATGCCAAGTGGGAAATTTAGTAACAGCCATGAGGCAACTTAAGGAGATGGGACTCTGGATAGCAGGGTTAAGCCCGGACGGTGAGCATCCGCTCTGGGAGCTGGATTTAAATAGGCCTTTAGCTCTGGTAGTTGGTGCAGAAGGGACAGGACTGCGCCGTCTAGTCAAGGAGACGTGTGACTTCCTTGCAAGAATACCTCATTTTGGCCCTGTTGGTTCCATGAATGTTGCCTCTGCTGCCAGCATAGCCTTGTATGAGGTTGCAAGGCAGCGTAATTTATCGCCGGGTTACACCGGCATGAGGCGGTGATTTTATGATCAGTCTGTATGAGAAGGTGACCGGGGCTGCATATGCGGTATCCAGGCCTTTCTTGGAATTGTGGTCCAGGTTAGAAGGAAACAATGGGATGTGGTCGGGTCGCTTGGGGCACCTTCCCAACTATGTTGCTGCAATCGGTCCTCAGGATTTATGGCTCCAGGCGGTTTCAGTGGGGGAAGTGGCCGTGGCGGAGGCCTTGGTCCAGGCCATTGACCGCCGGGCACCAGGATTAAAAATTCTCATATCAGTTACTACGCCAGCGGGTTTTGCCAGGGCAATGTCCTCCCTCGGAGCTCGTTGCTCAGTGGTTCCTTATCCTCTTGATTTTCCTCAGATAGTTCGCAGAATGGCAAGTGAGGTTCGTCCCAGTGTGTATGCCTGCCTTGAGACCGAACTCTGGCCCAACCTTATCGGCGCGGTGAGGCAATTCGGGAGCAAGACCGTGCTCTTAAACGGCCGCATTTCAGCCAGGTCTTTTCCCAGGTATTTGAGATTGCTCTCGATTACCAGACCCTTGCTTGCCGGTTTTTCAAAGATTTGCGCCATTTCTGATATCCACGCAAATAGACTGGCGGCACTTGGGGCCCCCATGGACAGGATACAGGTCACAGGAAATGCCAAGTTCGAGGGTCTCCTGTCCAGACCTGATCCTGATCGTGTGATGGGCCTTCGCAATCGCCTCAGGATTGAAGATTCGATTAAGGTCCTCGTTGCGGGAAGCTTGAGGGGTGGCGAGGAAAAAGAGGTAATAAGCACCTACGATTTACTTCAGTCTCGCTGGTCTGACATGATATTCTTTTTAGTGCCGAGGCATTTGAAGAAGGTTTCTTCTATTGTAAGCGTGTTAAACAAGAAGAGCATACCATACCAGCTCTGGAGTGAACTGGAGGTAAATCAGAGACGGACCGCGAAGGTCGTAGTAGTGGATGTAATAGGTCCACTTTTTGATCTCTATGGTTTGGCTACAGCGGCCTTTGTAGGGGGTTCTCTGGTACCAAAAGGGGGACAAAATCTCTTGGAGCCGGCTGCTTGGGGCTGTCCTGTTATTTACGGTCCTCATACGGACAATTTTGAAGAGGCAAGGATAACCCTTGAATCCCATGGTGGAGGTCAAGAGGTTAAAAACGGAAAAGATTTGGCAGAAGCGGTAAATCTGTTATTTGAGGAACCTTTAAAAAGAGAAGAGCGGGGCAGGAGGGGCCGCAGTGCCCTTGAAGATCTTGCCAAAGGGGTTGCTACAAAGCAAACAGATATTCTGCTACAGGTGCTTGAAGCCTAACCACCAGAAGCCTTATGTCTCTTATAAATTAACAGCAGGCCTTCTAAAACAAGGTCTGGCAATACTGTTTCTATTAGAGAACAATGCGGGGCTATTATTGGTGCCAGTCCTCCTGTAGCTATCACCCTGGGCTTTTGAGTAAATTCCATTAAAAGACGACTTATGATTCCGTCTGTCAGGCCGGCAAAGCCATAGATGATACCGGCCTTGATTGCCGAAGCAGTGTCCTGACCCAGGGCAGTTTCAGGTTTGGCAAAAAGTTCCACCCTTGGGAGTCTGGATGTGCCCTTAAAAAGGGCCTCTGCCGCGAGGAGCAAGCCGGGAGCTATGGAACCACCCAGGTATTCACCCTTTGATGATACACAGTCGAAAGTGGTTGCGGTTCCATAATCGACTATAATCACAGCATTTTTATACCTTGAGTATGCAGCCAGAGAGTTTACGAGCCGGTCTGCTCCCACTTCATAAGGGCGCTTATAAAGGATGGGCATCCCGACAGGTACATCGTCCTGGACTACAAGGGCCCTTTTTTTCATATAATGGAGGGTTAGTTCCTCCCAGCTATGTATTAAGGGGGGCACAACACAGGATATCACTACATCTGAAATATCTTTTAGTTCTATTTCAGCAAGCCGGCACAACTGGTCCAAAGATACGGCCAATTCATCAGAAGTGGCTTCCTTATCCGTGCGAATTCGCCAGTTTTTGAGAAGGGAGTCACCCTGGAAAAGGCCAATTACAGTGTGTGTGTTTCCAATATCTACAGCCAGGAAGTATTCCCCGGATTGTCTGATATTTCCCATGGTAGATATAACTCCTGTAACTATTCAGGTTGAAGGCTGAAGTACTTCAACCATCTTGCAACGATCGAACAGAGATGAATCCTCTAAACGTAAGCGTTCACGGGATTACAACGCCCGTTTTACCGCAACCCACCGAACTGTAAGTGTTTACAGGGTGCTGCAGATGCGAGGCGGAGGGTCCCGCAGACGTACTCCCTGTACTTCAAGTGCCCGACAACAAAGCAGATGCGGTGCCCTGTAAACGCTTACCTAAAATAGAACCTGGAAATGCGTAACAAGGATATCATTGTCGATGTCCTCGCCATGCATCTCCTCCCTGAACGAATAATTGAGCTGCCATTTGATATCTTGCCCGTGAATGAACCAATTGTATCCCACAGTATACCAGCGGCTGTCTAAAGCATTATCAACATCCACATTCGGATCAAACTCATCATATCGCGCAGTGAGCTGGAAATTGTCCGTGAGGTCTATCTGTGTCTGTATGCCGTAACCGTATTGACGCTTGGACTCATCGCCATTTTGAACTATGTATTCGGCCTGCAGGTGTACCGGCTTCCAGTCGAATGCGCAATTAAAATCCCAAAGCTGCAAGTTATTCGCAACCTTGTGGTGAGCTATAGGATATTCATAATAGCCGTCAACTTCTTCTG
>CAZPBZ010000041.1:0-8805 GCA_964584765.1 uncultured Thermodesulfobacteriaceae bacterium | reverse complement strand
AGTCTATCCAGATGAAATCTCCACTTTCCCTGTCAATAAAAATATGATCCCTACGAATATCGCCGTGCTTCTCATTATTTTCATGTAGAAATTTAATTGCCTTAATACACTCAATATATTTACTTAAAATGTCAGGAAACAGCTCATAAAAATAAGCCTGATGATCAGACTCTAAATTTTGCAAATAAGCATGGAGAGTTTTTCCCTTAATAACGTCCAATACTCTAACGACATTTCCTTTTTCATCCTCTACTGCGTATCCCTGCATGAAATTCTTATGACCGGCTACCAGCTTTAAGACGCGTGCCTCTTTTTTAGGGCTTCTAAAGCACTCCCATGGAATACCTGCTATAGTAGCCATAAACTTTTCATAAAAAACAAGCTTTATGATCTTCCTGCTTCCATCGGTTAAATCAATTGATCGTTTAACCCAAAATTTTTCCTCATCATCAAGCCCGAAACGTCCTTCCTTTGCATTATGCAGGATCAGGAAGGGTTTTTCATCAAGAACAACCACACTTCCATATTCAACACGAAAAAAATCCGAGGTGTCTTTGAAAATTTTAAACCGATAATTCTCAGGGCGAGGAGAGGCCCAGCGCGCTACCATTTGATAAAGAGTCTCTTGAGATATAGATTTTGCCATAAATATAAGTTACTTTATAGGGATCAGGATGTCAAAATTTGCCAAGAATTGGACGCCCCAAAGCATCTTGAATGGCCGCAAATGATGTTTTCTGTTTGCCTGGAGCGATTCCATAACGGCAGTTTTCATGAATCCACATTCATTCTGTTCTTGACAAAAATGAGAAGTTGTAATAAATAGTCTATGTTACAGTGTCTTCGCTTTGGAGAGATTACCTGACACTACAATATCATTTGATTAGATTTTTTATAGACTCCAAGTGTTGAGAGAATTGCGGGGTGGTAGGCTGTATAGCTAATCCTCCGAAATTAGTGAAGATATATTGATCTTTTACAAATAACATAAAAGGAGACAAAAACAAATGGCATTAGTACCACCACATGGAGGAAAGGGTTTAGTTTGCAGGCTACTTACCGGTTCGGACTTAGATGCAGAAAAGAAAAAGGCCGCTGGGCTTAAGAAGATTCAAGTCTCGGCCCAAGTAAAAGGCGACCTGATTATGATGGGTATTGGCGGTTTCAGCCCCTTGGACGGTTTTATGACCAAGGCTGACTGGAAGGGAGTTTGTGAAAAAATGCTTCTTTCCGACGGTACGTTTTGGCCGGTCCCGGTAATGCTCACTGCTTCCAAGGCCGATGCCGACGGGATCAAAGTTGGTGACGAGATTGCCTTGGAGAGAGAAGGTGAGATTTACGCCACTATGAAGGTCAATGAAAAGTTTGAGATGACCGAGGCAGACAAGAAGTGGGAATCAGAGCTGGTCTATAAGGGCGCGGGCGAGGACAGCCAGGGTGACTTTATGAAGACCGCCCTTGAGGATCATCCGGGCGTGCAGATGGTTATGGCACGCAAGGCAATATGCCTGGCCGGTCCTGTCAAGGTCCTTTCAGAGGGTGAATATCCGACCGAATACAAAGACATTTATCTCCGGCCGGCCGAGACCCGCAAAATTTTTGAGAAAAAAGGCTGGAGCACAATTGCCGCTCTGCAGCTCAGAAACCCCATGCATCGTTCGCATGAGTATCTGTGCAAAATCGCGGTTGAGGTCTGCGACGGTGTTATCATCCATTCCCTGATCGGAAACCTGAAACCAGGTGATATCCCGGCCAATGTACGCGTAAAATGTATCGATACCTTGTGCAAGGGGTATTTTGTCGCTGATAATGTGGTCCAGGGCGGCTACCCGCTGGATATGCGCTACGCCGGTCCCCGTGAGGCCCTGCTCCACGCCACCTTCCGCCAGAATTACGGCGTGAACAGAATGATCATCGGCCGCGACCACGCCGGTGTGGGCGACTTTTACGGGATGTTCGAGGCCCAGGACATTTTTGACAGGATCCCGTATGCGAGCTATGAAGAGGCGTGCAAGATGCCTGGCAAGGCCCTGCTCTGCCAGCCGCTCAAGATCGACTGGACCTTCTACTGCTTTAAGTGCGACGGCATGGCCAGCATGCGCACCTGCCCGCATGGCAAGGAGGACCGCGTTATCTTGAGCGGGACCAAGCTGCGCAAGATGCTCTCCGATGGTTCAAACATTCCGGATCACTTCGGCCGCAACGAGGTTCTCGACATCCTTCGTGGGTACTACCAAGGCCTGACCGAAAAGGTCGAGATCAAGATGCAGAAGGCTGCTTCCGGCGAAGCTATGAAGTAGCTGTTGAGGCTTGCTTTAGCCGAATCTATAAAGGGAGGTGCTGAATCCAGCACCTCCCTTTTTTTTATTATGGAAATATTTTAGGGTGTTGCAAGAGGCTCATACTGTTTGAATCGAAGTAATCAGGGCTTCGGCCATCTTGAGGTCTTCCTGAGTGGTAATCTTGAAGTTGCTGGGGCTGCCTTGCACTACGCCCATGGCAACTCCTAAGACCTCCAGGAGACCTGCTTCGTCAGTAGCCCTTATGCCTTTATCTTCTGCCAGCTTATAAGCTGATCGCAGATCTTCCTTTCTGCAGACCTGGGGCGTTTGGGCCAGATAGAGACGACTCCGGTCCTGGCTCCTGATAATCAGTCCGTCTTCATCCACTACTTTTACCGTGTCCCGCACAGGAACGGCGAGTATGGCAGCTCCTACCTCCCGGGCCATAAAACACACAGCCTCTATCTGTGTAAGGGTCACAAGGGGCCTTGCAGCATCGTGTACCGCTACCCACTCAATCCCAGGATCTACTGCATCCAACCCCGATTTTACGGATTCCTGTCTGGTTGACCCTCCCGGCACCACCTTGACCCGGACCCTGTGGACCCATTTCTCTGTTATTTCAATAGCAGAACCCTCGTCTGAAGGCGGCGCTACTACAATCAGTTCGTTTATAAGGCTTGATCTGTCAAATGTATCAAGACTCCAGGCAAGAACAGGACGTCCTCCCAAAGCAAAAAACTGTTTTGGAATACTCGCACCAAAACGAATACCAGCACCGGCTGCTACAATAATGGCTGAGATTTTCATAGTATTTCCACGGCCTTTATGGAAACATCTTTCCGGGATTCAGAATATTCCTGGGATCAAATACCCTTTTTATACCCATCATGATCTCAAGGCCCCTCTTATCTATCTCCATCTGAATAAAAGGCCTTTTTGTAAGACCAATGCCATGCTCACCTGAAATGGTTCCTCCAAGTGCCAAAGCTGCCTCCATGACCTCCATTACAGCGGCCTCTCCCCTGAGCTTTTCTTCCCTGTCACTCAGGTCAAGCAAGAGATTTACATGAAGATTTCCATCACCTGCGTGGCCAAAGCTGAGGATTGTGATCTGGTTTTTCCTGCCTATTTTTTCCAGTTCACTTATCATCTCCGGCAGGCAGCTCCTTGGAACGCATATATCTTCATTGATTTTGTCAGGGAATCCAAGGGCCCTGATAGAAGGGGCCAGGGCCTGTCTGGCAGACCAGAAGGCCTTTTCTTGATCCTTGGACTTTGCCACATGTATGTCAGTTGCCCCGCAGTTCTTGCACGAGTTCTTCACTTCCTCAAGTTGCCTCGGAATAGATTCCCGGACACCATCCACTTCAATAAGCAGCATGGCATCAGCCCTTTCAGGTATTGCAACCGGAAGCTGCTCTGATATCAATTCAATACTCAGCTTATCAAGGAATTCCGCACATCTGGGCAGAATCCTTGATTCGAAGAGGCTTACTACTGTATTTGAGGCTGATTTTGCATCCGGGAAAAACGCGATAAGCGTGCCCTCTGCTTCCGGGCCGGGTATGAGCTTCAGGGTGATCATGGTCACGACACCCAGCATACCCTCAGAGCCTACCACCAGTCTGGTAAGGTCGTATCCCACCACTCCTTTTGCCGTCCGGGTGCCTGTGTGGATCACACTCCCGTCAGCAAGCACCAACTCAAGGGCCATGACATAGTCCCTGGTAACACCGTATTTTACCGCCCTTGGTCCTCCGGCACCAGTGGCCACGTTTCCTCCAATAGTGCAAAAATGCATGCTCGCAGGGTCTGGGGGATAAAATAGCCCGTGTCGTGACACTTCTTCCTGTAACTTCCCTGTAACGACTCCAGGTTCTACCAAGGCGGTGAGGTCCCCGGGGTTGATGGATATTATCCGGTCCATCCTGGTAAGACAGAGCGCAAGCCCCCCGTTAATCGGGACGGATGCCCCTGTAGTACCTGTGCCGGCACCCCTGGGGAATACTGACAAGCCCTCTTGATTTGCAAGGGAAAGTACCTGAGAGACTTCTTCAGTAGATCCTGGAAGGACTATGGCCTCTGGTAGGGAGCTAATACTGCTGGCATCATAGGAGTAGCACTTTAGATCAGCAGGATCTGTGGAAAAATTCTCAGGCCCCACAATCTCCAAAATCTGTCGGACCAGAGTCTTTTTCACTGTCTTAGGAACCGCTGAGGAGATAGGCTTTCAGTTCTGCCACTGCTGTTTTTCCAGTTGTTTGATCAGAAATTCTATCTGGTGCCTTAGCTTACCGGACTCATCCATCTGTTGCTTTATACGGTTAACAGAGTGCAACACAGTGGCATGATCACGGCTGAATTCTCTCCCGATTGCCTCAAGAGAAGACTCGGTATAGCGGCGGGCAAGATACATGCCCACTTGTCTCGGCTGCGCGATAGACCTCTTTCTGGATTTTGAGCAGATCTCATCCCTGCTCAACTGGAAATGACGGCAGATCATTTTCCTTATATCCACGACAGTAATTGCCTCAGGTTCTCCGACCAGGTCTTTAATTACTTCTCGAGCCAGGTCCATATCAACAGGCTGTCTGAGTAGCGAGGACTTGGTCACAAGGCCAATCACTGCCCCTTCGATCCGCCTGATGTCGCCCTTCAGGTGCTGGGCAAGAAAATCAATAATCTCTTCTTCTTTAAGACATATTCCATGATTCTTTGCCTTACGTTCAATAATTTTTTTCCTGGTAGACAGATCCGGTGGATTTATGGAGGTGATAAGCCCACTGGCCAGTCTTGATCGCAGTTGATCGTTCACACTGTGTATCTGCCTCGGGAGTTGACTTCCGGTAAAGATTATTGTCTTCCCTTTGTCCATAAGGGGATCAAGGGCTAGGGCCAGTTCTGCCTGGGTCCTTTCTCTTCCCGCAAAAGAATGGACCTCTTCAAGGAGCAGAACATCACAATCCTTTTGATAGCGGCTCACGAAGGCTTCCATTTGCCCGTTTTTTATTGATCTTACGACTTGGGTGGTGAAATCATTGGCAGTAAGATACCGAAGTCTTGTATCCGGTGTCTCTTCAAGTATTTTTTGCCCCACTGCCTGGGTAAGATGGCTTTTCCCGAGTCCTGCCTCAGAATGCAGGTAAATTACATTGTTGTGATTATCCACTCTGTTAGCTGTAGCCCAACAAGCTGAAAATGCAAAGCGATTGCTGTCCCCAACCACAAACTCATTAAAGGTAAAGCGTTCACAGAACCTGGGCCTCGGCACTTCACTGGGAGCGAAGTTGGGAAGGTGTAGCTGATTCCGTGCAGCCTCTTTTGCGATTTCGGCAGGAGAAAGCCTTATTTCACAGGCATGTCCCTTTTGAATAAGTGCCTCCTTTAACATGGGCAAATAGTGCTCCTGGACCCAGGAAACACAAAACTGATTGGGGCAGTGGACAATAATAGTGTCACCATCCATCCCCCCGTAGGTCAGAGGGGCAATCCACACCCGGTAGCTGCCTTCAGGTATTCTGAGACGAAGAACTTCTTTTAGATCTTGCCAAACGTTTTCCATTTCTGATGACCTAACTGAATTCCGACCTTTAATTCCTCAGAAGTTCATTATCCTAACTACAGATTAATTCTTAACAAGGGACAAATCTGATTTCACCCAATCAGCACAAGAGTGGGTATAACCTACTGCAACTCTTGATTAATTTGTTTGAAAGGACTATTTTATTTTAAGGTGTTTAAATTAGCCGCCTACAGCGTGACTTTTCCGGCAGAATAAATAGGATTATCATTTATCCTGTTAATCCTGTCACAAAAATGGAAAATTTTATACTATAAACAAATGAACATCGGTTTTTGACAAATATCGTAATCCTGGTCTATTTCATAATGAAGCTATATCCTGCTGTCAAAGTGGAGAAAGGGAGTTTTTTCTTAAGTCAGCGCATGAGTTATCAACAAGTAGCTATCCATTGAATTTTTTGTTACTTTTTTTTGACGACTTGCGTAACTTACGGAGAAAATAAGGTTTTTGTTGTCTGTAAAAATTTGTATAATTATCGTAAGTTCTCCTGTTGAACACGGTTTTTCAACAGCTTTTTCAAACAACCGGAACTTACTAATTCTTCAATTTTCATCCAATTTTTGGAATATTCTATCTATAAGCTTTTTTATGAATGAAGCTTTTCTTGTAATACTATTCTTGTTTTGGCATAGTGGTAAAATTGAATATAACAGATCATACTCCTTGACTGGGAGTGAATAATTACAATGGAAATCCTTGACAGGGAAAGGTGCCTGGCTCTCCTGCAAGAGTATCAAGTACCGGAGCACATTATATCCCACAGTCTCAGGGTGGCCCAGGTGGGAGTGTTTATTTCAGCTCATCTCAAAATGGCAGGTGAAGATATTGATACCGGCTTGGTAGAGGCAGGTGGCCTTCTCCATGATATAACCAAAATGGACTCTGTTCATACAGGGCAGAATCATGCCTTATCGGCATTCAGATTGCTTGAGTCTCTGGGGTATCATGCGGTGGCGGATATGGCTCGTCAACACGTGCGTCTCGACCAAAACATTAGACATGATCCAATAATAACCGAGGCCTTACTTGTGAACTATGCAGATAAGCGTGTGAAGCACACATCCATAGTCACATTATCAGAGAGGTTTGAGGACTTGTTAATACGTTATGGAATCACTCCGAAGCGCCGGGAAATGATCAGGAAGCTTCATGATGAAATAGAGGAAATTGAGTTCCTTATTTTCACAAAGCTGAATATTGGACCTGCCAGGTTGAATGACCTGAATGTCCTTGACCCGGCAATGAAAGTAAATGCCGACGGCGAAACTGGAAATTCGAAATTTGAAATTAGGTAACGCATCTACACCCTTGTGTTTTTCCCAATTTCAAATTTCAAATTTCACTGCCAAAATACAAGATCAACAAAGTGTAAACTACTTTTTACTTGTCATGAAGAATGAAAATTTTTATTATTTTATACTTATTAGAGAGGGATAGTCATGTCTCATAAACTCAGCTTTTTTGGTCATTCAGCCTTTAGGATAGTTACAGAACAGGATTTGAAGATATGGATTGATCCATGGCTGGACAATCCTCAAGCCGCAGGCAAGCCTGACTCATTGGATGCCGATATCATTCTTATTACTCATGCCCATGAAGATCACATGGGAAACTGCCTGGGCATGGCCAGATCATCTGCCACTGAAGTAGTAGCAATCCACGAAATACAGCAATATCTCCTTATCAAGGGCCTTCCAAACGTAACAGGTATGAATATTGGAGGAACCTATATTACAAAAGGAGTTGCAATCACCATGGTACCTGCGCTTCACAGTTCTTCGATCCAGGAGGGCGATGAGCTCCTATACGGCGGAGAGGCTGCAGGCTTTGTGATTCGCCTTGAAGACGGGCTCATTCTTTACCATGCAGGAGACACTGGCCTGTTTGGGGATATGGCCCTGATAGGAGGAATGTATCGGCCTGAGATTACCATGATCCCCATAGGAAACCACTATACCATGGGACCCAGAGAAGCGGCCTGTGCCTGCAAATTCATTAGGGCACAGAAAGTCATCCCTATGCACTATGGCTCCTTTCCTGCTCTTACAGGCACTGTAGAGGAATTCAGTAAGGAACTCACGTCCCAGCAAGTTGATACTCAGTTAGTAGAGTTGAAGCCGGGTGAGAGCATGTCCATGTAGCTTGCTCTCATGAGCCCGCGCACTGAGTTTCCCAGATATATTGCCCGGGCCTTCTTCAGATCATCCGGATAGAGCACCTGTTCTCCGGCATTGCCCTGTTCCACAAGATCCTGACGAAAGGTGCCGCTTAAGAGTCCACTGGATACAGGAGGGGTGACGAGTTCGCCATCAATATCTAAGAATAAATTACTGATTGTCCCTTCGGTAAGCTCACCACGTTCGTTTGCAAACACACAGTCAAAAAGACCACAGGTCTTGGCCCTCTGGTATTCTTCCGTATACAGGGGCCTGTATGTGGTTTTGTGATATAAAAAGGGGTTTTGAGAGTCAACTGTCTTTAGCGACAGGTCAAAACAAACCTGCTTTTCTTGTGTGGATAGCACAGAGGCTGAAATATCTATTGAACCATCTCTTCCCAGCAACATGCGGACCCGGTAGGATTTTCTTTTTGAATACAGGCTTTTTGCAAATTTAGCTAACTCCCTCCTCACCTTTTCCAGGTCCAGGTAAAAGGCAAAATAATGGGCAGAGAGCGAGAGCCTTTGAAGGTGATTTTCCAGCAGGAAGTAACCCTTTATTGCTTCCTGCTCTCCCCTTCCAGTGTTCCACCTCATGGTCTCTATAAGGGAAAAATCCTTCCCTGATCCACCTTTTTTAGCAGAGGATGAGGATAAGGACAGAGAATTTGTCAGAAATTCGGCCTTGAGTCTGCACTCATCGTATTCTCTTTCAGGATCTGAATCTATTGTTATCCCGCTTCCTATCCCGAGCTCTCCGGATTCTCCGTCCAGGACCA
>CAZPBZ010000040.1:0-9538 GCA_964584765.1 uncultured Thermodesulfobacteriaceae bacterium | reverse complement strand
TTTTTCGTTAAATATTAAAACCACAGGAACGGATCCTGTGGCTCGAAAATCATAGGTATAGATTGCACAACTCATCTATCGGAGGCTAAGCCGCGATGGGGTTCATCCATCGGGTCATCCTGAGCTTTTGTGTGTTCTTTGAGACCCCTTCATAAGTGATTCAAAATAGGCGGGAACCTTTGCTGTGAAGGTCATCTTCTCTTTTGAATACGGATGAACTATTGTAATGGAGGCCGCATGAAGTGTGAGCCTTCTAATGCCCTTTTCCTTTACTCCATACTTTGTGTCGCCAACCACAGGACAGCCTTTGTCCGAAAGATGGACCCGAATCTGATTCTTCCTACCGGTCAACAGATCTATTTCCAGAAGACTGTACTTTGGTGATTCTCCCAGAACTATATACCCGGTCTTAGCAAGCTTACCCCTTTTCGGATCAGCAACAGAATACATCTTATAAGCACGGTTCTCTGCAAGATAGGAAGTAATTACACCATCCTTCTCCGGCAACGTTCCATGTACTAAGGCATAGTACTTCTTTTGAAATCCCTGCCACTCTTCCTGAAGATAATGCTGGGCATTCTCATTCTTAGAAAACACGATAACACCGGAAGTCTCTCTATCCAGACGATGCACGACAAATACCCGGTGTCTTGATTTCGGATTCCCTTTGCGCACGTATTCATTCAAGAGATAATAAGCTGTATTGTCTCTGACTTTCCCATTACTCACTGTCAAAAGACCGCTCACCTTATCCACAACCAGGATATCTCGATCTTCATAGAGAATAGAAAGCCCCCTTGGCTGATATCTTTTCGGGGGCCTTTTAAACTGCTTATGACTTTCGTTCATAATGTTTACTCAAGACGCTCGGAGGCTCTGTCCATTCCTGCTTTCATCGATCCAACGCCCGGCAAAGGCGCGGCGGCCTTTTGCCGTCGCCTTAATGCCGTTGTGTACGCCCGGCATGGGCGTGAACTCTGTAATGGAGATGGAGCGAAGGGGGTAACATGTCCAAAGTTACGAATAGGTCAACCAGAGATGGGAGGAACCTGCGAGTAACGCAAACCCCACACTTGTGGGGGGACATGAGGAGCCGGATGAGTCGAGAGGCTCACGTCCGGTTCTGTGAGGGCCTGGGGGTGAGATTCCCCCGGGCTACTCGACTGGGGAGGGGAGGTTTTCCTTCTCCCCTCCCCCGATTGGGCGAAATTTTATATGATCATAGTTATATATGTTGAATGTCGATGATTAGAAGCTGTGGCCACCCTTTGGTCCTCATCTGCCACGCCCTTGTCCTCCTCTGCCACGCCCTTGTCCTCCTCGGCCACCTTGTCCTCCTCTACTGCCGCTACTTTCGGTGCGAGGGCGAGCCTCATTCACGTTAAGCGCTCTTCCTTTTAGCTCTTTGCCATTTAGGCCATCGATTGCAGACTGCCCTTCAGCTTTAGAGGCCATCTCCACGAATCCAAATCCTTTTGATTGACCACTATGCTTGTCTTTTATAATGGTGGCGGATTCAACCTGCCCGAATTGTTCTAAAGCCAGCCGTAAGTCCTCTTCGGTGACCTCGTACGACAAATTTCCTACATAGATCTTCATTCTAATCTCCTTTTGTAATAAATTATAAATTTTCACATCGCCTAATGCCGAACTCAGCGGCGGGCCGATAACTTTACCCCACACAGGGCCGCCGCGCTCCTTCCCGTCCGCTGAAGTGACATGTTGTACGAGGAGCCAGGCGGGCTCGAACAATGGATTGAAACGACCTTTCAGGTTGTCTCAATCCTAATTGGCGTGGTTAGGCGCTGATGTGAATCAGCGATTGCGACCACCACCGGATCCCTTGCCACCACCGGATCCCATGCCAGCACCAGATCCCATGCTGCGCCCCATACCATGCTCTGGTGGCTCGTCTGGCAGTACCACACCACGTTCCTCGGCGCGTTCTTTCATGCGCTTGTGGTGCTCGTTACGGATTTGCTCACGCTCTTCTTCGGTCTTCGCAGCGCGCATCTTGGCGCTATGCTCGGTTCGCTCCTGCGGTGTCATCAACTGACTCCCGTATATCTGTTCTTGTTCTTGCATTTGAGATTGAATTTGTTGTTGCGTGCGTTCCTGGTCCGCAGCCAACGCAAGACTCATTGGAACCACCAGCACACTCATCAACACCGACATTAATAATTTTCGTTGTAACATTTTGACCTCCTATACTATGCGCGTGAGGTTGTCATGTAATAAGTCTACAGCCATTGCAACCTCCTCAATGACTGCGCGGTTCGTCAGCGTTGAGATACGCTGTCAGGCGTCGCCTCGAACGCTTTGTGTACGCCCGTCATGGGCGGCATGAGCTTATGAGGTGAAAGTCCTCTGTAGCTGGCCTCTGCTAAGTATTAGCTTAGCATATACTACTAGCCGAAGGCAAGGGCAATGCCGTGAGGCGTTGTCTGAAGGAAGCCGGAGTGAACTTGGGGATATAAATTGACTATCTTGACCTACTCTTTCGTTCTCCTTGTAATTGCCTTGGAAATGGCAGACGTAGAAACTCCGAGCTGTCGGGCTACTTCTGCCAAGGGGATTCCATAATCCTGTTTATGGGACGTTGTGTCTGAATGAACTTTAAGATATTTGTCCCTTCAATCCCAGACCCCATCACATAATGAGGTGTTCCAGAGGCATCCTGTCTGGCTTATCTGGGCATAAAAATACTTTATGCCCAATTATTGCAGCCGTCAAGTTCATTCAGAAACAGGGGGAAGGCAAAAAAACTTAGACCTGTTTGCAGAAATAAACCTCCGCCTACAGAAAAATTCGGAAGGGAAAAGGGTTCACCGAATATTTACGTCCACAAACTCACCCCAATATATTGTCAAACAACCAATACAGAAAGAAACAGTTAATAGAGTCCAACCGGTCCAATTGCCGTCTATCTTCGTTTTTATATTTGCGAACTTACTCAGGTTCATAATGCGACAAGATTTGACAAAGTGTGAAGCGGGCTAAAGGCAGTACTGTGGAATCATGTTTCGGGGTTTTTGCGGTGAATTCTATTTCTTCTTACGCCTATTCTTTCCCTTTTCTTTTAAATTCTTCTCTTTAGTTCTATCCTTGGGCCGGCCGGCATTATCTTTAGATGCAATTGAATGCTCCTGTATCTTTTTCTCCGTCCCCGGTTTACTTACAGATCGCTTCTGCTTTGTTGAATAGGTAGTTGTTTTATCTGTTTTTATTTGTTTCTGTTTTCTTTTATCCATAGCTGAAGATTTGGGCTTTTTCTTTTGTTGCAAACGATGTTGCTCAAGCTCTGAAATTTTAAATTCTAGTTGCGTGTTATCAGGAAGAACCACTGTGACTGTCTGGCTCAGGATGCCTCGGCGCACTACTTTACCTTGTCCAGCAGGAGTATCACAAAGTTTTCCAAGAAGGGGCATGCCTTTGGCCAATTCCAGATATGTTCCATACTCATAGGTAAGACAGCATAGCAATCTACCGCAAATTCCTGATATTTTGCTTGGATTCAAAGGGAGATTTTGGGTTTTGGCCATCTTTATGGATACAGGATCAAAACCCTGAAGAAAGCTGGCACAACAGAACTCCCGGCCGCAAAATCCTATTCCTCCTATCATTTTGGTCTCGTGTCTTATGCCTATCTGACGCATTTCCACTCTTGTCCGCAGGGTCTTTACCAGGTCCTTTACCAATTCCCTGAAATCTACTCTGCCCTCTGCAGAATAGTAAAAAACGATCTTGCTTCCATCGAAAAAGCTCTCCACTCTGATTATCTTCATGGAAAGACCCAGGACACGAACATGCTCTGCGCAGACATCACGGGCGACCTTTTCCCGATCCAGATTCTGATAATAGAGTTCTATTTCATGGGTGCTGGCCAAACGCTCCACCTTGGGAGGAACGGCCTTCACAGGCATTTTGATCACTACAGGACGTCCGAGTATCCGGCCAACCTCGATTCCGTGTTCTGTGGACACCACTACCCACTCTGCATCCATTACCGGGACCTTACCCGCATTGTAGTGGGACGGAGGCCATTTTGGCCTGAAGCGGACCGCGATAAGTACTATGGATATTTCATTCTGGTTGGCACCAGCCGGGTTCTCTATATCAACCGGCTCTTTGTCGGATAAAGCAGAACCCTTAACCCCATTGCCGTTGTTCGGTCTTTTGAGGTCTGATGTCAGGGCTTCAGGTTCATTATTCTGTTCCTGATCGCTCGCCATTTCTATATTTCCTTCTTTCATAAATTTGCATATTAACAGATTCTTTTTAGAAAATCCCCCCTCAATCTCTCAATTATCCTTAACAGCACTTGCCCTCAGCACATAAAACCTTTAATAATCTATACATTGAACAACAGATGTTTTTCTATAAGGAAAATTTCTAAAAAATCACTCTAATGGAGGGTAAGCATTATGGCGAGTAAAACCAAGGCAAGCAAAAAGGGAGGAAATGCGGGCAAGGGACAAAAAAAGCAGATCGGCGGGGCCATTGTTGCCATAGTAACGCCCTTTAAGGACGGGAAACTGGACGAGGAAGCCCTCAAGGCCCTTATAAAATGGAACATAAAGGCCGGGACCAATTGTATAGTACCCTGCGGTACTACTGGTGAGTCGGCCACCCTCAGCCACGAAGAGCACATGAGAGTGGTGGAGATCACCATAGAGACCGTGAAGGGACGCGTACCGGTGATCGCTGGAACAGGCTCCAACTCCACTGCAGAGACCATCATGCTCACAAAGCATGCGAAGAATGCCGGCGCAGATGCGGCCCTGGTGATTACACCCTATTACAACAAACCCAGCCAGGAGGGATTATACCAGCACTTTATGGCCGTAGCGGATGAATGCAAGTTCCCCATGGTCCTTTATAACGTACCCGGACGTACAGGGGTGAACATGCTCCCCGAAACAGTGGCACGCTGTGCCAAAAACAGATACGTTATTGGAATCAAGGAGGCTACAGGCAGCCTGAAGCAAGTAACAGATGTAATCAGGTTGTGTCCTAAAAATTTCATAGTGCTCTCTGGGGACGACTTTACTGCCTTTCCCATCATGACCATTGGAGGCAAGGGTGTCATCTCGGTTGCATCCAACGTAGTGCCAAAGGAAATGGCTGCTATGATGAATGCGTTTGAAAAGGGTAATCTCACAAAGGCACGCCAGTTGCATTTAAAGCTGTTCCCGCTGTTTGATGCCCTTTTCTATGAGACAAATCCCGTTCCGGCCAAGACCGCCCTTGCAATGATGGGCAAGATTCCAACAGATGAAGTTCGTCTTCCCTTGGTCTCAATGAGTGAGGCTAATAAGAAGCGGCTAAAGGGAGTTCTACAAGAACTCAAGCTGGTCAAGTAAGATAAGCTGTTGAGCTATTAAGCTGTTAAGCTAATAAGTCAAGCAGCTCAATAGCTTATTAGCTAAAAACTCGCCTGAAGGGCGTTAAGTTATAGGAGGGAATATGGTCCGAGCTATAGTAGCCGGTGCAGGTGGCCGTATGGGCGGTCGCATCATAAACATGATTCATAAGACTGAAGGTATCACTCTGAGCGCAGCATTTGAACACCCGGACAGCCCTGTTGTCGGGCAGGATGCCGGGGCTGTTGCTGGGCTTGAATCGTTGGGAGTAACCGTGGCAGACAGCCTCGATTCCGTAATAGATCAGGGAGATGTTGTCATAGATTTCACTATTAGCGAAGCCAGCCTGAAGCACTCCCGCATCGCAGCCTCTTACAAAAGACCAATAGTTATAGGAACCACTGGGTTGGCAAAGGATGAGCTTGACGAGATAGGACAATTGGCAAAGGATTTCCCATGTGTGCTCGCACCCAATATGAGTGTAGGGATTAATCTCCTCTACAAGCTGGTTGACACCGCAGCCAAGGTCCTTGGTGATGACTATGATGTTGAAATTGTAGAGGCACATCACAGAATGAAAAAAGATGCCCCAAGCGGCACGGCCCTTCAGTTGGGCAGGGTCATTGCCGCTTCCCTCGGCAGGGATTTCGACGAGGTAGGTTTATTTGAAAGGCATGGGTTCATTGGTGAGCGGAGCAAAAAGGAAATTGGTATCCAGACCCTTCGAGCCGGAGACATAGTCGGCGAGCATACAGTGCTTTTCGGCGGCATAGGTGAACGTATTGAGATCGTGCATAAGGCATCAAGCCGGGACACCTTTGCAAAAGGAGCAGTGAGGGCAGCCCTCTGGATCGTCGAGCAGCCCGCAGGGTTCTATAATATGCAAGATGTGTTGGGGCTCAAGTAATTATTTTTTTCCTCTTTCCTTAAAGAATGACGAATTGAGGTCTTCTCCATGATTTTTACAAAATCTAAGAGATTGCAACAGCTCTCACCATATCTTTTCGTGAAACTCGACCAAATGAAGGCCGAGGCCCGGAAGAAAGGTGTAGATGTTATTGATTTGGGTATTGGTGATCCGGATCTTCCCACACCCAAGTTTATTGTGGAACGTATGATAGCTGCTGTTAAGAAGGCGCGGTATCACCGTTATCCCTCATCTTCCGGCATGCTTGCCTTCCGTAAAGCAACAGCCGGCTGGTACAAAAAGAGGTTTGACCTGTCCTTTGATCCTGTCAACGAGGTAGCTGCCCTTATAGGATCAAAGGAGGCAATAGCGCACTTTCCTCTAGCCTTTGTAGAGCCCGGTGATGTGGTGCTGGTCCCCACTCCGGGCTATCCTGTTTATAATATCGGCACATTATTTGCTGGCGGTGAGACTTACTATCTTCCGTTAATTTCTGAAAATGACTTTCTGCCGGATCTTGATTCCATACCAGGCGATATCCTGAAAAGGGCAAAAATCCTGTGGATCAATTATCCGAATAATCCCACTGCTGCAGTGGCCCCGCCGGAGTTCTTTGCCCGGGTCGTGGACTTCGCAAGGGAAAACAACATTATCGTGTGTCACGACAATGCTTACAGCGAAATGACATATAACGGATACATTGCCCCGAGCTTTCTCGAAACCCCGGGTGCCAGGGACATAGGACTGGAATTTCATTCACTGTCAAAGACCTACAACATGACTGGCTGGCGCATAGGATTTGCCGTGGGAAACCCGGACCTGATCGCTGCGCTGACACAGGTAAAATCCAATGTAGACTCCGGACAATTTGAGGCCATTCAAGAGGCTGCTATTGCAGCACTTGAAAGTGACCAATCCTGTGTCCGTGAAATGCAGGAAATATATTCCGAGCGCAGGGACATACTGGTCTCAGGCCTTCGAGACCTGGGCCTTGACACCCCTTTTCCCAAAGCCACGTTTTATATCTGGACTCCGGTTCCTCAGGGTTATACATCTCAGGATTTCAGCACACTACTCCTGGAGAAGGCCGGTATAGTGTGCACTCCTGGAAACGGCTTTGGCGATTCTGGCGAAGGTTATGTGCGCATGGCACTAACTGTATCAAAGGAACGTATGGGAGAAGTTGTCAAGAGGCTTAGGGAAATCCTTTAATGAAAATGGAGAAAACGGCCTACATTGGCCTGGGAGCCAATCTTGGGAATAGGATTGAAAACTGTATTAAGGCCCTTGGTATCTTGTCCTCCAATCCCGAAATAGAGGTATTACGCTGCTCACAATGGTATGAGACCGAGCCTGTGGACATAAATACATCCCAATGGTTCATAAATGCCGTGGCGGAAATAATTACAGCCATGGGTCCGGAAGACTTACTTTCCAACCTGCTGGCAATTGAAAAGGCCATGGGTCGAGACCGCTTGGGAACAGAAGACAGGCCCATTGACCTGGATCTGCTCTTCATGGAAGGAGTATGCATCCAGACATCCAATCACCAAATCACCAAATCACCAAATCACCAAATTTACGTCCCCCATCCGCGTCTTTCCTCCAGGCGGTTTGTATTGGCCCCGTGGGCTGAGCTTGCCCCTGATCTCTTGCTTGCACCATGGAGTAAAACCGTTTCGGAGCTCCTGGCTGGACTTCCTGAAGACAGCCCGGAAGTCAGAAAATTGAACCACAAAGAAACACACGAGGGATAGCCCATGGTGCGCTTTATCTTGTTTTTTGCTCTCTTCCTGGCACTCTGTTATGTCATAAAGGGCTTTTTCAAAGGCCTCAAATCGCAAAAGGTTTTGAAAACCGGTTCAAAGCAGGCCGGTAAGCAGCCACCCATAACAGACGAACTGGTACAAGATCCGGTATGCGGCGTCTATTGCCCTAAAAGGGATGCTTTATCCCTTAATTGGCAAGGGAAGACCTATTACTTCTGCAGCGACAAGTGCAGACAGGAGTTTCGGGAGAAAAGAACTTAGCGCCCGTCAGTCATACCCCACTTCCCTATTATCTCAAGTACCAACTCTGCGGTAGCCACCATGTCATCCAGACGGATATGCTCTGAGGTGGTGTGGACATTCTGCATGCCGATTCCCATAATCACTGTAGCAAAGCCTCTGGCGTTTAAGATGTTGGCATCGCTTCCTCCCCCAGTCATATCCAGTCTGAGCTTCCTTCCAAGCCCCTTTGCCGCTTTTGCTGCAGTGGTAATCAGGGGATGTTCTTCAGAGACCGACATCAGGGGATAGTCGTCAATAACCTCTGTCTTAATCAAAGGTAATCCGGGATTTCCTCCTGGCTTAAAATCCAGGGCTATTCTGTGAAAAGTCCCAAGGACCTGGTCCTGGACTTCCCGTAATTTCTCGGGATTGTGGCTTCGGACCTCGCCTTCCAGCTCCACTTCTTCAGGTACTATGTTGGTGGCCTTACCACCGTGTATCAATCCGACATTTGCAGTGGTATATTCATCAATACGACCCAGAGGTACTTCTGCCAAGGCCCTTGCTGCAACCTGTATGGCATTTATTCCCAGCTCGGGATGGAGACCTGCGTGGGCGGCCTTGCCGACAACCCTGACCTTGAAACGAATGGCACAAGGGGCTTGATTTATTAAAACCTCCGGATCACTTGAATCGAGAGCATACCCAGCCCTTGCCTCAAGCAAAGCAGGGTCCAGTGACTTGGCTCCCAGCAGGCCTATTTCCTCGCATACAGTGAATAAGAATTCAATAGGACCATGAGAGACCCTGTGCTCTTTTAATAGCCTGGCCGTCTCAATAAGTATGGCTAAAGCCGCCTTATCATCAGCACCCAGGACTGTGGTCCCATCACTCTGAAAAATACCGTCCTTAAAAATGATCTTGATCCCTCTTCCAGGTTCCACGGTGTCCATGTGGGCATTGAAAAAAAGCGGGACCACCTTTTCTGTCCCTTGGATGCTGGCAATGATGTTGCCGCTTTCAGAGCCTGTCTGACTACGTGATTGATCTTCTATTACCTCCGCTCCTATTTCTTCTTTCAGCGTCCTCTTGATCCAGTCTGCAACAACCCCTTCCTCTCTTGAAGGACTGTCCATCAAAACAAGTTTTCTGAAGGTATCAGCCAGGCGATCGCGATTAATTATTAAGCGCATCGTGTCTTTCCTCATCTACCCAAGGCCGTGGACCGATGGCAATATCCAGCACCTCGTCCATGTGACGAACCGGTTTGAAATCGA
>CAZPBZ010000039.1:0-9540 GCA_964584765.1 uncultured Thermodesulfobacteriaceae bacterium | reverse complement strand
GTAGGGTTCAATCCTGTTTGAAAAGATATTTTTTATTTTCCTGAAAGAAAGACACAGAAGGTAATAATTATGTTTTTAGGTTATATTTTAGGGCGGTTCTCAAGCGATCTGGCCATTGATTTGGGAACTGCAAATACACTGGTATATGTGAAGGGTAAGGGCATAGTCCTGCGTGAACCATCTGTGGTCGCAGTGCGCAAGGATGCCAAGGCAAACAGGGTCGTGGCCGTGGGCAGAGACGCCAAAAATATGCTAGGGAGAACACCTGGAAATATTGTGGCTATCCGACCAATGAAGGATGGCGTAATTGCTGATTTTGAAGTTACAGAGGCCATGCTGCGTTATTTTATACGGAAAATACACGATCGGCGGACCCTGATTCGGCCTCGAATCATCATAAGTGTGCCGTCCGGTATTACGCAGGTTGAGAAGCGAGCTGTCCGGGAATCCGCCGAGTCTGCAGGTGCAAGAGAAGTTTACCTCATTGAAGAGCCTATGGCAGCCGCTATTGGTGCAGGGTTGCCGATTACTGATCCGATTGCAAATATGATAGTGGATATGGGTGGAGGTACTACTGAAGTAGCTGTCATTTCTTTAGCCGGCATCGTCTACAGTAAGTCTGTTCGTGTAGCAGGTGATAAGATGGACAGTGCTATTTTACAGTATATTAAGAGGAAATTTAATCTGCTGATTGGTGAGCATTCGGCAGAAAAAATCAAGATAGAACTGGGCGATGTTATACCTGAAGAACCTTATAAGGAGATGGAGATAAAAGGTAGAGATCTGGTATCAGGAGTGCCCAAGACCATAACGATTAACTCGTCAGAAGTACGTTCAGCTATAACAGAACAGATAGACACAATAGTCGATACGGTAAAAAGCGTACTTGAACAGACCCCCCCTGAATTGGCTGCTGACATTGTCGATAAAGGAATTGTTCTAACAGGAGGTGTGGCCTTGCTGAAGAATCTGGATAAGCTCTTGAGAGAGGAAACAGATCTTCCTATAATTATTGCCGACGATCCTTTGTCTTCCGTGGTTTTAGGTTCTGGCATGGCTCTGGACAATCTTGATATATTGAAAGAAGTTATGATCCGTTAATTCAGCCGGCTATATTTTATTTGTTGCATATCGATTGTGCCATTCCGCGCTATAAATCCCAAAAAACGCATGACGGCATATTTAGTCCTGGCCGTTGTGGTCTTTTTGATCTTTGTAGTGGTGGGCCTGCGCCTTGGTTCCCCGGCCGCTGTATCTCCAGTCAAATACTTTTTTGTGGACTTAACGGGCTATTTGCAAAAAGGCCTTTCCGGACCCTCGAGATGGGGGAAAAAATTATGGCGATCATACATAGCCCTTCAGGACGTTGAGTTAGAAAACAAGGCCCTTCGTCAAGAGGTGGTCCAACTTCAAAAAGAAATTGGCCAGTACCGTGAGGCCCTTATTGCCAATGCCCGTTTTAAGAAGTTATTGGGAATTAAAGAGGAAGTCAGCGCCACGGTAATAACGGCCAATGTGGTCGGAGTAGATTTGGCCCCGTGGTTGGCCACAATTACTGTGGACCGGGGTCGCAAAGACGGGATAAAGCCGGGTATGGTAGTCATGTCCGGAGCGGGTGTTGTAGGCCAGACAATGGAAACTTCCCTCCATTTCAGCAAGGTTTTATTGTTATCTGACTATAACAGCGCAGTTGCTGCACTTATACAGCGGAATCGAGCCAGGGGCATTATAAAAGGCGCGGGGGAGGGACGATGTTACCTGGCCTATGTGGAAAAAGTGGTGGATGTTGAAGTTGGGGATAGAATTGTTACATCCGGCACTGACCGGATTTTCCCAAAGGGACTTCTAATAGGAAAGGTCTCTTCTGTAACTGAAGGTTCTATTTCTGATCTTTTCCAGGAGATCACTGTGACGCCGGCTGTTGATCTCAAAAGAATAGAAGAAGTGATTGTTCTTGTTACAAATCAGCCCTTCGTGGAGTCACACCATTGAAAAAAGCGTTGGTCGCTATTTTTTTTGGGTACATTCTACTTTTAATTGAAACGGCCCTGGGCTTCCCGTTTCAGTCCGGACAAATCCGACTGGACGGTTTGGTGCCGCTTATAGCCTGGTACGGGCTTCAACACCCTTTACCCGGTGGTATCCTCGCTGTATTGGGCTTAGGGATCCTCAGTGAGCAGATGTCAGCTATGCCGGACGGTCTTTATGCTCTGGCGTATGCCGGTGAATATTTGATGATTCGATATATCTTAAATCACATAGTGTGTGCTGCGACATGGCAACAGATGATGCTGGTTTCGTTTTTGAGTATTGAGGTCGTGGCGGTCCTTTTGATAGGTAGTGGTGCTGCCGAACTTTTGTGGCCTTGGGGGTTTGCCCAGGCCCTGCTCAACGGTGTTTTCGCCCCTTTCTGGTTTTTTGTCTTTAATAAAGCAAATTCGGTTATTTTCAGTGAGGATATGTGGCTTGGAGTAAAAGAACACAGTGAAGTTTAAGGTCAAGACAATCTGGCGTGTCAAGCGCTTTGACCGGCTGGACCAGGAGGCAAACAAACGGATGTGTGATGTTGCCATTCTGATCCTGTTTCTGTGCGTGGTTACATTTTGTGCCCGCCTATGGCATTTACAGGTTGTACAGGGAGAGCATTTCAGGGAACAATCCGAGCGGAATCGAATAAGATCTGTGCGTCTTCAGCCACCCCGGGGGAAAATCCTTGATAGGACAGGCCGTCTCTTGGCAGGGGTAAAGCCTTGTTTCAATGTGTGTCTTGTCAGGGAGGATGTGGGGGACATGGAAGCCCTCCTGGCTAAACTTTCTCCTTTGCTAGGGGAGACAGAGGCTGAGATTCGGACCCGTCTCGGTTCAGAGCAAAAAGGACCTAAATACATACCCATAGTAATTAAGAGAGGGGCTGAATGGGAGACCCTTTCCAGGATTGAGTCCCGGCTCTTTAGCTTGCCTGGCGTGTTTATCGAGGTGACTCCTGCCAGGAAATATCCCTATGGTAGTATTGCCCCACATTTGCTCGGTTATCTTGGAGAAATCAGCCGGGAAGATATTGCAAAAGAACGTTATAAAAGCGCGCGTTCGGGTGATCTGGTTGGTAAATGCGGGATTGAGGAAAGGTTTGAAAATGATCTGGCAGGTATAAAGGGCCAACGCAGGTTAGAAGTGGATGCCGGGGGACGCCTGGTAAGAGTGATAGACAAGAAACCACCTGTTCCAGGGAAAGATCTGTATCTTTCTATTGATTTGGATCTTCAGCAGGCCTCGGAGGAGGCCATGAAGGGATATGTCGGAGCCCTTGTTGCCCTGGACCCTCAGACCGGACGGATACTTGCCTTGGTGAGCAGTCCTGCTTTTGATCCGGATGCATTTGCCACTGGCATTGATAATGAGGAATGGAAGGCATTGAATGATCCTGTTTCAAGGCCTTTGCAAAACAAGGCCCTTCAGGGCAGATATGCTCCTGGTTCGACTTTCAAGATTGTGATGGCTGCAGCGGCTTTGCAAGAGGGGATAGTTACTAAAAATACGTCGCTCAAATGTACGAGTCAATTCCGTTTAGGCAGAAGCGTCTTCAGGTGTTGGGATTGGCGTGGACATGGGCAGACCAATTTGTATAAGGCCCTGGTTGAGTCCTGCGATATCTATTTCTATCAGGTCGGTCTTAAGCTGGGGATTGAGAAAATAGCAAAGTACGCCAATGCCTTTGGGCTGGGATCAAAGACAGGGATCGATCTTTCCGATGAGAGTAAAGGATTTATTGCTACGCCGGACTGGAAGCTCGGAAGATATCATGAGCCGTGGCAGGAAGGAGAGACCCTCATCACAGCCATAGGCCAGGGTTTTACTCTTGTAACTCCTCTGCAGATGGCCTGTCTGATAGCTACCGTAGCCAATGGCGGCACCCTATATAGCCCGGTTTACCTGGAGAAGATGACAGGACCGGATGGCCACATCGTCGCATCCTTTGAGGGTGATCCAAAGGATAAATTGCCGATTTCTGAATCAAATCTAAGGATAATCAAGAGGGCCTTGGTAGGGGCAGTAAATAATGAAAAGGGCACAGGAAATAAATGCAAATTGCCTGACGTCCTTGTGGCAGGAAAGACCGGTACCGCGCAGGTAATAGGACAGGATAAACGCCGGCAGGATAAAAAATTAAATTGGGAACACAGAGATCACGCTTGGTTTGTGGCCTACGCTCCGGCAGAGAAGCCTGAGCTTGCGGTAGCAGTATTGTGCGAGCATGCCGGACATGGCGGCTCTGTTGCAGCACCTATTGCCCGCAAGGTTTTCGAGACATGGTTTCAAATTCAATCTCCTCTGCCTGTACTAAGGCCCAACAAGACTGCTTTCAATGTAATGTAAACAATATAGATGACCATGTTTGATAGGCGATTTCTGGAACATTTTGACTGGTGGCTCTTTTTAGCTGTTCTGCTGCTCATGGCTATAGGTTTTGTCAACTTGAACAGCGGCAGTGCAGCTACCGGCTATCCTTTCCAATGGAAACAACTTCAGTGGTACATAGCAGGCACCATTTTGATGTTGAGTCTGGTAGTCTTTTTTGATTATCGTCTTCTTACAGTTTATTCTGTACACATTTACTTGATTATGGTTTTTATGCTTATACTGGTAGTTTTTATAGGTAAGACTGTAGGTGGATCACAGCGCTGGCTTTCTCTGGGATTTATGAATATTCAGCCCTCCGAACTAGCCAAACTCGCCACGGTTATTGTTCTGAGTAGTTATTTTTACCATGACGACAGACCACAGTATGGTCTAACGGATTTATGGCGCCCCTTCCTTTTGATGCTTATTCCGATTTTTCTGATTTATCACCAGCCGGATTTAGGGACAGCGCTGTTTCTGGTGCTGATTTTTGCTTCTTTAGTGTATATGGCTCGTCTCAAATGGACGTCCTTCCTGCTGCTGTTGGGCTCAGCAATTGCCGCTTTTCCCCTTGTATGGGAGTTCCTTAAGCCCTATCAAAGGTATAGAATAATAGACTTCATTTTCCCAGGGAGGGATCCACTCGGTGCAGGATATCACATATCACAATCAAAAATTGCCATTGGTTCAGGACAGATCCTGGGCAAAGGTTACATGAAAGGGAGCCAGGTCCACCTCAATTTTCTACCGGAGGTCCACACTGATTTTGCCTTTTCTGTCTGGGCTGAGGAATGGGGTTGGGTTGGAGCAGTAATTCTACTGGGAATATTTTTCCTTATGCTATACCGTGGATTTTTGATAGCGTCACAATCGAGAGAACGTTTCGGGGCTTTTTTGGCCTTTGGGGTAACGGCCATGCTTTTTTGGCAGGTAGTGATAAATATAGGCATGGTAATGGGACTTGTGCCTGTGGTAGGCATCCCTTTGCCACTTGTCAGCTATGGCGGTTCCTCGGTGTTTATCACTCTTATAGGCATAGGACTGTTGCTCAATGTAAAATCAAGGCGCTTCATGTTTCAGAAAGGTACTGGGACCCGGTGATAGGATTTAGTCAGATCTATATTTCTGCCATTGTTTCAGGACGCTTCGCACATACCTCCTGGTTTCAGGATAAGGCGGAATTCCTTTGTATCTTTCGACTTTTTCCGGCCCTGCGTTATAAGCTGCCAGAGCCAGGACCAAATTGCCTCTGAATCGTTCAAGCAACCGGCTAAGGTACTTGGTGCCACCCCGGATGTTTGCTCTGGGATCAAGGGGATTTGAAACTGCAAGATTTGAGGATGTCTCAGGCATCAACTGCATGAGCCCAATGGCACCCTTTGAGGAACGGGCATCTGGAATCCATCCTGACTCTATTTGTATTATTGCCCTGATCAAGTCAGGATCCAGGCCATAGCGTGTGGCAGCCTCGGATATAATTTCTTCAAATTCCGAGTAATTCCTTAGAACATGTGGGGAGATGTGCCTGGATGGGCTTGCCAAACCATAACGCGGATCAGTGGGCACATTACTGAAGTGCCATACACCGCGCTCATCCACGAAGGAATATATACTGCCTGCCCTACCCACTCCTATGCTACAGAGAACAAGGAGTGCACAAGTCACAAACAGGTGAATTCCTGAGACTGACCATCTAAAAAGGTGTGTTTCCGACATTAAACATTATTTCGGCACTTTTTCCCAATCAGCTAAAAAATTTTCAAGGCCTATGTCAGTCAATGGGTGATGGGCTAGCTGTGCTATTACTTTGTAGGGAATAGTTGCTATGTCGGCACCAATTTTTGCAGCCTCCAATACATGTATGGGATGCCTAATGCTTGCTACTATGATTTCTGTGTCAAAGGCGTAATTGTCGAAAATCTGAATAATATCCTCTACCAGGTTCATGCCTTCATGAGAGATATCATCAAGCCTTCCTATAAAAGGGCTGACATAGCTTGCTCCGGCCTTTGCTGTCAGTAATGCCTGAAGTGGAGAGAATACTAAAGTTACGTTGGTCTTTATACCCTCACCTGCCAGTTTTTTCGTGGCCCTTAAACCATTGGTGGTCATGGGAATTTTGACAACGACATTAGAAGCGATTTCAGCCAGTTTTCCGGCTTCCTTCACCATGCCGTCAACGTCTGCGCTAATCACCTCAGCACTCACAGGGCCATCAACAATACTGCATATTTCTCTAATCCTGTCTTCAAAGGCGCAATTCTCTTTGGCTATAAGAGAAGGGTTTGTGGTCACTCCATCTGCTAGTCCCATATCCACTGCTTTGCGAATTTCGCCCAAGTTGGCAGTATCAATAAAGAATTTCATTTTTTATAACTCCTTTTCGTCCATTTTCTTTATAATAACGAACCGCTTGCAAAACTCAAGATTTTGTTCGATGGCAGGGCAGGGGGGGGTGATGATTCCGGAAGAGGCTGTAAGGCATGATAGTGAAATGGTGAGGGGACTGGACCGTGCGATTCCGATTTTAATGGAGTTCTCTGTTTTTGATGGGCAAGCTATTGTAATTTATTGGATCCTTAACATAACTTTCAAAGTCTTTTTCATAAAGAAACTGGGAAATCATTTCATCGACCTTACCTGCGGTATCAACGCGATAAATCCCGCTTTGGTCCGGCCCAACGCTTTTTTTTGCGTTTTCAACAATGGTCTTAAGGGACTCAGGGGTTATTTTTACGTTAACGCGAACAGTAATAGTGTTTTTTAATTCAGCCATATGATCTACCTCTCCTTTTTGTAATTATTCACTGACTTGCAATTTTGAGTCATTCTGGTCAAAAGGATTTAATTCCGTGAAATAGACGAGAACACCCGGTCCTATAGAATGACGACTATACCAATCTTTTTATGATGTCAACGTATTCTTCCAAGCGTAAGGCTTTGTCCTCAGGCATTCCTGATACTTGGATAAAATTCTTCCGATCCTGGGGATTGAGTCTTTCAGTTAAAAATGCGGGTTGGTATTGGAAACCCCTTACCCCTGCAATCCATCAGGTTTTCACTGAATCACAATTCAGTTATTCTTGCGGTATGGCTTTAAAAATCCTTGGCAAAGAATTGGTATTGTGCTACATGAAAGGTCCAATTGTTGTATTTTTTAGATTAGGATAATTGTTTCAAAAAAATGTATGAATTATTTTTATTAAATGCATATTATTTTGGAATTTCCCAATAGTTTTTTAATTTACTGAAAATTTTTAAGGAGGATGTTAGAATGGCTGTTTATGTATTTGGACACAAGAGCCCGGACACAGATGCTATAACCTCTGCTATCGCTTGGGCGGAGCTGCAGAAGATGCTGGGAGTTGATGCTGTACCATGCAGGCAGGGAGATCTCAATCCTGAGACAGAACTGATACTCAATAAGTTTGGTTTTGACGTACCTGAACTGCGTACAGATGTAGCAGGCGAAAAGTTTATGCTGGTGGATCACAGCGATCTCAAACAGGCCCCGGACAACTGCAATAAAGGGGAGCTGCTGGCAATTGTTGATCATCACAAGATCGGAGATATTACTACTCCCAATCCTATTTTTGCATGTGTCATGCCGGTCGGGTGCACAGGCACTGTTCTCCGTATCCTTTACAAGGACGTTTACAAAAAGGAGATCCCGCCAAATATAGCCGGTATCATGATGTCGGCAATCCTCAGTGATACAGTACTCTTCAAGTCTGTAACCTGTACTCCTGAAGATAAAGAGGCCGTTGCGGCACTTGCCAAGATAGCCGGCATTGATGATCCAATGGCCTGGGGCATGGAGATGGCCAAGGCCAAGAGCGCGGTGGAAGGCGTGCCCGCAAGGGATCTGGTCTTCCGTGACTACAAAGACTTCGATATGAGCGGCAATAATGTGGGCATAGGCCAGCTTGAGCTGGTGTCGCTGGACCTGGTGGCCAACATGAGAGACGATCTCTACGCTGAGATTAAGAAGGTCAAGGCCGAAGGGAACCGTCATAGCGTCTTCCTTATGCTTACTGATATCATGGAGGAAGGCACGGATCTCATGGCTGTTTCAGATGATATCAGTGTTGTTAAAAAGGCCTTTGGTAAGGCACTCGAAGGCCGGACCGTCTGGCTCCCCGGTGTAATGAGCCGGAAAAAGCAGATGGTTCCCTTTCTGGAAAAGGCCTTTGCCTCATAATAGTTTCCAGAAATATTTATCCTTGCGGCCGGGGTATGTCCCCGGCCTTTTTTTGGTGCTTTTTAATACTGGAATGTTTATGCTTTATATGGTTTTTTGACCAGCACAATTCTCATATTGTTATATTTGATCTCTTTCCAATCTTTAGTATCGACGCTTTGCGGCAAGGGCATAAAGTAATATGACAAAGCGGCTCTATGAGAATAAGAATTATGGAGGAATTTAGATGAGGCAGGATCTGAAAGAGCGTTTTATAGAGGGGCAGTTTAAATTCATGGATGAGGATTTTGAGGGCTGCATTGCCGTCTTTACAGAGGTATTGGAGGCAGACCCCCAGTGCGCCAAGGTGTATCAGGCAAGAGCCATAGCATGTCTGAGGTTAAATGATATTGATGCTGCGATAAAGGACATTGATGCTGCAATAAAGTGCGAACCGAAAAATGCCCGCCTTTACTATCACAAAGGGGGTATTTTGTTCAAGGCAGAGGTTTTGGATGAGGCACTGAAGTGCCTGACACAGGCAATCGACCTTTCTCCTGAATATGCCCCTGCTTACGTACTGAGAAGTGAGGTTTATGAACGACTAGGTGATAAGGACGCAGCGGGTTTGGACATGAATAACGCCACAGTGCTCAGGAAAGAATCGACAAGTGTCGTAGATTGGTAAGTTTCAATAGTGCCACTTGAGTTCCAGGTAGGCCTCAAATGGAGCAGCCTCTATCGGGCTGTATGTACCAGGCACCTTGTAATGCTTATTGAATACGTTCTTCAGCGCCAATTGTATATCAAGGTTTTGGAATAAGACATCGCGGGCTGTGACGGTTGTATCGAAAATCCAGGTAGGGCTGGTGGAGTAATACCAATCCCCTTTTTGATAATAATAAGTCATGGAATCCGCATATTGTAGGCGGATAGAAAAATCTAATCGATCTAAAGGACTC
>CAZPBZ010000038.1:6165-9563 GCA_964584765.1 uncultured Thermodesulfobacteriaceae bacterium | reverse complement strand
ACAACACCTTGCCTCTCTTAAAACTCAATATCTCGCTAACACGCATAATTAAGTTCAACATCCCGGGATTTTGAAAGGCCTTCTGCTTGGTTTCACCTTTTTTTAAAAAATGTTTTTCCCTGTAATGTAAGATTCCGACAAAGGGGGTTTCGGGGGATCCTGTCTCTTTGATAGAGAATTCACACTCCGGCCCGTAGCACACATATCGACCGACAAAGCCTTGATCGCGTGGCATAATATCAATACCCAGAATGTTCATTTTTCCTATCCTGTCTAATCTGGACATCCAGACATTGACGAACTGCTCAAAACTTTTTTGAGCCGCTGTTTTCCCAAGATCCGCTACGGCGGTAGAAGGCCCTGACACAGTCAGGGCCAGTACCGCTGAGAGCATAATAAGGTAACGTGGATATCGATTTCCCACGGATATACCTAATCCAGTATCTTGAATACTACACGCCGGTTCATACTTCTGCCTTCTGGCGTATGATTGTCAGCTATGGGGTTGGCCTCGCCGTAACCTACAGTCTTCAGACTGTTTTTAGAGATACCCTTCTCGACCAGATATTTGCATACAGAGGCTGCCCTGCGCTTAGACAGACCCAGATTATATTTCTCCGTTCCTATCCAATCTGTATATCCCTCAATAATTATATTTGTATCAGGATGTTTCTTTAGTATCTCAACTGCTTCATCAAGGACCGGTACAAATTCGGGCTTGATATTCGATTTGTCAAAGTCAAAGTTGATTCCACGTAAAACTATCTTCTCCGGAGCCTCGACTACTACCACCTCTTCTACAACAGCGGGTTCAGGTTCCGGCTCAGGTATAGGCTCAACCACCGGTTCTGGAGGAACCATAACATCCTCTTTGGCCAGTATCGCGCCGATTGCTCCACCTACAAGTCCGCAGGCAATGGCCCCTGTTAATGCCGCTTTGTCAGGGTTGCTGTCATTCTGGTGTCCTACGTAAGCCGCGGTTCCGCCGCAAATTGCAGCCCCTACGGCAGCTCCCTTCATGAATCCTTTCTGGCGGGCTGTCATGTTTGCGCACCCGGAAACGAGCGATACCGCACACAATAAAATCAGACCAATTCGTAAGTACTTTAACATAATACCTCCTCTCTTAATGAATTTTCCAGACTTACATGCTTCGTTGTGCCCACATACGGGCATTGGGGTTAGCTGATGAAAAAATGGATTTAGTTCTATTTTAGATACAGTAAACCTCATATGTCAATATGTTTTGTAACGCGGCTACAACATTAGTTAGTGCTTTCACCGAATCGGCCAAGCGAATACAAAAAGCTCTCACCTTTTCCGTCAGGCTTTTGAGCCGGCCGGGCAATTCCTGTTATCAATTGATTTTGAACCACAACAAGACCGCATATGCTTGCCTCAACGGGCTGCATCATTGATTTAAGGATGTATTTCCCGTCTTCCCACTCGAGAAGCATAAGCCAGTCCCCTGCCAGCGTGCTTTCCTCATCGGGCACTCCAGGGAACAACAGTTCCGGCAGACCATTTCCATCCACGTCAGCAGAAATAAACCATTTTGGAAATCCACCTTCTGGTAACTGCGGGGAAACCCGATTTGAGGAAGACCAAAGCAATTGCTCCATTTCATAGATGCAAAGTTTGCCGCCATAGTCAATTATACAGATTTCCGGCAGGCCATTTCCATTCAGGTCTGACCAGCTTGATCTGATTACAGAAAAATTCTTTGGGCTTGCTATGCGGTGCCTGTATTTAAGTCCCTCTTGACTGGGTTCCATAAGATAGACCTTTGTCCCAAACAAAACATCGGCATCGAAACTCTGCCCCAGAAGTGACTCCTTCAAACCATCTCCGTCCCTATCTACAAAGGCAAGCCACAAATTAATATCATTCTCTATCAGGCTTAGTGTAAAATTCTGATAACTTAGCAACATTGAGCGCATTCCTGCTCCATCCAGCAGGGCATTTAACACTATCCATCCATGAGTTTTTACTGCGGAAAAACCAACCAGACGTTCAGGCCCACAAAACCGGTAAGAGGCAAGTTCTCCTGTACTTCCATAATGGCCAACATGTAGACCTGATGGCAAAAGATAGACTATCTCAAGCTCACCGTCTCCATTGAGGTCAAGGATATCAACCTGAATAGCGTTTTCCGGCAGATGTCCCACAAGTCGCGCTTTGCCCAAATCAAAGGACTTAAGGTGTGTCTTGAATTTTCGGTTTCCGGTGTCATGCCGGTGTTCCACATAATCTACTTCTTCAAAGGTGTCTGTAGTGTACTTCTGTCTTTCAGCACTATTTGCTATAGAAACAGGATACTCATGTAAAAGAGCCGGATCAGGGCCATAGACTTTCAACCCATCCTGATCTAAAGCAAAAAGTAAGACAATACCCAATGTCTTCATTGACTGAGGATCCAGCACATCGGAAGGGACATCAGAGGGATCGAGCCAAATAAGATCCGGAAAGGCATGCTCTAAGTCCTGGCGAAACTCGTGGACCGAGCCGAGATCTGATCCGGCCACAAAGGCCGCCGCCATGTCACTGTACCTCATTGCAGGCTGTCCGACACTCAGTGGTCCCTGGGCAGTTACTACTTCGCATATAGACTTGCTGTCTTTAGGTTGTGTTACTCGAATGGTGGCCAGCGGTTTCTTAATATAACCGATTATCTCACCATCATCAGGGTCAAGAACCGGGGCCCCCTTGCCATATACTTCAAAAAGATCCCCTGAATTCACACCATGGACCTTCCCCTTGTCCAGTATCAAGAAGTATCCAGATACTCCAGCAACTGTAGCGGATAGCGGAGCGAAGTCTTTCAGCAGTTGATCGTATGAACATATGGGAGATGACTTCGAATAACATGGAACAGCCTGCAAAAGGACACAACAAATTAAAAGCCCGACGATTATTGCAAACTGAATGGTTTCACCAATACGATTTGACACGGCAGAGTCCCGGAAAACTCAATAAAAAAAGCCCTTACCTTTAAGTAAGGGCTTATCAATCAATCTCGCCTTACGGCGAAAGGATTAAAGACCTAGACACAACCAGTCGGCTTCGGAAGGCCAGCCATCTTACAGGCTCCCTTACCAGGGCCGGACGGGAAGAGTTCATAGACTTTCTTTAAGGGAAAACCGGTTGCCTTCGAAAGGATACGTACCATAGGTGCAATACCGTTCTTCCTGTAATAGTCCTGGAGCACATTTACAAGCTTCCAGTGTTCTTCAGTTAATTCCTCAATACCCTCTGTCGATTTTACATAATCAACCCATGTACGGTTCCATGCGTCGATGCCTCCCAGAAGAAAACCGTCCTCGTCAATTTCGAATTTCACCCCTCCAAATTCAAGTTCTGCCATATTGTCCTCCTTAAAGAATTAGTTTGCATGATTA
>CAZPBZ010000038.1:0-6065 GCA_964584765.1 uncultured Thermodesulfobacteriaceae bacterium | reverse complement strand
TGCATCTTATCTCTGGCCCAACTGAGGTCCGGATCTAACTCAAGGGCCATCTCATACCACCTGATTGCCGCATCCTTCATGTCCAACTTCCTGAGGTTGCTGGCTATATTGGCATAATCAATTGCAGATCCAGGATCGATGGATATCGCCTGCTCAAACGCCTCTATGGCCTTGACGTGTTCTCCTGCACGATAAAAGCAGTATCCCAGGAGATTATGAATTTCCTTGAGCTCCGGATTCGAGTCCCTGGCACGCTCAAGCTCCTCTATTGCCTTGGTGAAATCCTCCAATTCCTTATAGCACACCCCACGGTGGCAATAGATGCTTGCTACTTCCTCAGGGGCAGGATTGAGCATAAATGCCCTGTTGTACCATTTAAGCGCCTCTGCATAATCCCCAAGCTGTTCATGTGCATGTCCGGTATAAAAGGCTGTATCGTACCGTTCTGAGTACAGATCGTCTATGGCAGTCAGGATAGAGAGTGCCTTTTGTGGGTGTTCTATCGAGTCAACCAGACGGGCACAGTGGAATGCCACATCAAGATTTCTGGTGCGGTCCCTGAAGTGATTTCCAGGGATCACTGCATATACTGCAGGAACAGCCAACTCAGGGTGTATGATATCAACCAGATATGCTTTTAAGCCAACATCTGCCAGGGCCTTGCACAGCCCTTCAACCTCGATCCTGAAATTTTCTGAGCTACAATTCGGCATCGATTCTACAGAGACTTGAACAGCTTTATCAAGCACATATGAGGCCTCATCCAGACTCGAAAATTTAGGAAGTCCGCTTTCTACATACTCACCTTCTCTATCGAAGTCTCCAGCCAGTTGTGCCACCTCTGTAAGTGCCCTTATTACCGCCCGCTGAGGATCAGGAGCTGTCCCTGCAGTGTATACTATCTCGCTACTGTATGGAAAAGTCGATGGATCCCATGCAATGGCTCCAACTGTCGGGATACCGAGATCAAGAGAAAAGTCTTTCAGCACCAGCTCTATATTCAGGCACTGGAATTTTGTCAAAAGTTCTCTGGCAACAGGATCTTTGATGGTATTAAGTTCTATGGTCGGAGTAGACAGCTTTTTATGGGTAATGATGGAACAGACATGACGTTCAACTACCTCTGAAAGGGCCTGGACGGCTGCTTCTTCAAATGAATTCCCAGAAGCTGAGCCATTATACTCGTTTAAAGGCCAAAACCACGAGAAAGGAAGCCAGAACTCTCCTCCGCCTGTGGGGCAAAAAGCCTTTACCCAATCAAAAGTCAGGGTCTCAATCAACCTGCCGGCCTTTGAGATAGCCTCTTCACCATGGTATTTGAGGTGCAGTGCCTTAAGCATGTCTCCCAAAGGTACTGCGCCGGCCTCAAGATCCATACGCCTGCAAGTCAGATGTTCCCTTTCTTTCACGAAGTTAAAAAGGCTGAAGCGTTCTACCAGCTCCATCACAGCACTTGCCTCTGCCTGAG
This sequence comes from uncultured Thermodesulfobacteriaceae bacterium, assembly GCA_964584765.1. Taxonomy (GTDB): domain Bacteria; phylum Desulfobacterota; class Dissulfuribacteria; order Dissulfuribacterales; family UBA3076; genus UBA3076. Next base: position 4,597 of record CAZPBZ010000038.1, on the reverse strand, counting down.
CGGGAGTAGCCCCCTTACCCATCTGCCTGGGCGTACCGGTCAGACGGCTGACAGACGGGCTGTACCTGCTCACATATACCGGTATCCCTAGCCTGCCTTTGTCTACGCGTTCGGTATCCTGAAGAATAGGCACTCCCAGGCTGTTAAACCGGTTCCGGACCCATTTCAGGGTCTCATCCGCCGGCCTTGCTTTATCAAGAGCAGCGCCTGATTCTTTAAAACTGTCTTTTAAAAATCCCATAGTCTCCTGGCTTCTGAACAGAGACTACTCCACAAAAGGTATAACAGTCTCTTTTATGAGCCGCTCGGCATCATACCAGTCTTTCTGGTCCTCGCCATAAACTTTTCCTCCTCTCATCTCAAAGAGACTATAAGCCACGTTGGCTATCCACTGGTATTTTACAATTTCCGGCATCTCATCTCCAAACATCACATAGGCCATGCTTGTCCCGGGAGGTCCCTGGATCTGCACTCCCATTACCGGATTAGAGGCCTCTTCGTCAGTGATAAGATAAAGGGCCCTGGGTACTTCGACACTATGGCTCAAGTGGGCCAGATTTTCAGTATCCATACTTCCCAAATAGATATCTACTTTTCGCTCCTCTGTATCATAGGCCAAGCCAACCAGGGGCAGACCGGGTTCTCCAACCACTACGTCTTCTCCCAGGGTCAGAATAACCCTTCTGAACTGATTTTGACGATTAAAATCTTTAACAAAACTCGGCCATTCATTCTTCAAGACCCGCATCTTTTTCATATCCTTGCCTCCGCAAATAGTTTAACAAGTGAATAAAAATACATATAAATATTTGTACTATTTAGGCTTCTTGTCAAATCAAAAATGCAAAAGTGCAAAAAAGATATACTGTCCATTATAATACTACACCAAGTAACTGTGCGTCTTGCTATGAAAAGGCAGATGTCGTGTAGTATGCTAAGAGACTGGATCATAATGGAAAAATACCATGGTGAAGGTACCTCTGCCCTGAGTTATGGACCGGAGTTTTGTAGAATAGCCAAACATTCTGGAAAGCGGAGCAATTGCCTTAATAACCTGGATTGGTCCTCTCGGCTCAATTTGTTCCACTCTGCCATGACGACTGTTTAAATCCCCGATTACATCACCCATAAATGATTCCGGTACCAACACTTCCAAACCCATAATGGGTTCAAGAAGCACCGGATCGGCCTGTTCGCAGGCCCGTTGCAGTCCTATAGAAGCAGCGGCCCTGAAAGACACATCAGTAGAAAAACCTTCTTCGAAGATAGCATTTTTTAATACTACCTCAACGTCTATTATAGGGAAACCCTTTAAAATACCGCTTTCGAGTCTCTGCCCCAATGTTTCCAAAATAAGGGCTTCGTAACCCTCGGGCAGGCATTCAGGCTCAAGCTTACTGATCACACGATTGGTATGCCCCCTTTCTCTGGGAGAGACCTGGATGACTACAGTAGCTGTCTGACGTCCACCGCCTATCTCCCTGTCAAATCGCTCTTCTATCGTAACGGACTTCTGAATAGTCTCCCGATAGACCACTTGAGGTTTACCCACTGTTACAAAGGCATTAAACTCTCTAAGCAGCCTGTGGACCAGGATTTCCAGATGCAGCTCTCCCATGCCGGAGATAATTGTCTGGCCGGTCTCTTCATCAAATTTGACCTTGAAGGTAGGATCTTCCTCGCACAACTTATTGAGAGCTGAATCTATTTTTTCTTGATGTCCTATAGTTTTGGGCTCCACAGCGACAGAGATCACAGGCAGGTAGGTCTCAATTGGCTCAAGGAGTATAGGGTGTTTCTGATCACAAAGTGTGTCTCCTGTTGAAGTATGCTTAAGACCCATAACAGCCACTATGTTACCTGCTCCAGCCTCTTTGATCCTTTCTCTCTTGTTGGCATGCATCTGCAAGATCCTGGCGGCCTTTTCCTTAAGCCTTTTCCCAGGATTCCATACCTCATCTCCCGCCCTTAATTTTCCGGAATAGACACGCACATAGGTCATCTTCCGCCCCTGGTCCATCTGGACTTTAAAAGCAAGAGCAACAAGCGGGGCATTGTCTTGACTGAGACGTTTTTCAACAGTGTCTGTAACAGGGTTTATGCCTTTTACCGGTGGCACATCCAGAGGACTTGGCAGATATCTGATGATGCCGTCCAGTAAAGGCTGTACTCCCTTGTTTTTAAGTGCAGAACCGCAATAAACAGGAACACACTGAAGTCCAATGCACGTCCGCCTGATGGCCTCGTGTAATTCCTGGTCACTTATGGTCTCATCATCCAGGTACTTTTCCATTATGGTGTCATCTATGCCGGAAAGGGCCTCAAGCAGATTTTCCCTGGCTTTAGATACTTCTTGCAGATATTCTTCCGGTATAGGGCTTTCTTTAAACTCGATTCCCTGAGTTGCTTCGTCCCATACAACCATTTTTTCCTTAATAAGATCGAACACACCTTGAAAGGAATCCTCAGAACCAACAGGCAGTGTCAAGATAAGTGGATAGACCCCCAACCGTTTTTTCATCTGTTCAACAGCACCAAGGAAGTCGGCTCCAAGCCGATCCATTTTATTGATAAAAGCGATTTTTGGGACTTTGTATTTGTCTGCCTGGTGCCACACAGTCTCTGACTGGGGTTCAACTCCTCCAACCGCGCAAAAAACCCCAACCGCACCGTCTAGTACTCTCAAAGACCTCTCTACCTCTATTGTAAAATCCACATGGCCCGGAGTATCGATTATATGAATCTCTTTTCCCAGCCAGTAACAGGTTGTAACCGCAGATGTAATTGTAATTCCTCTCTCCTGTTCTTCGGGCATCCAATCCATGGTAGCCTGGCCGTCATGGACTTCGCCCATCTTATGGGTTTTGCCCGTATAAAACAGAACACGCTCAGTAAGAGTGGTCTTTCCCGCATCTATATGGGCAATTATTCCTATATTGCGGATTTGTTTTATTCGATTTTCCCGGGTCATATTCTGAATTGCCCAAACTTCTCACAACTATCCACAGACTTCCCCTTCGTGTTTTCAATCTTTCGCGCTTTTGTTATACTTCTTTTTTGCTTCTCTTGGAATATGCTCGTTGACGAAATGTATCGGTTCTATTTAACAAAAAGCCTGCAAATACACAATAACTTAAAGGCCGTGGAAATTAGTTAGATGGAATCTGTCGTAATACCCAGCCTTACTGAGGGATTACGTTACACAGAAAAGAATAGAGAGTCCGCACGGCATGGCACACAAATGATGCGCACGAACTCTCAATTTAATGCACTGGCAATCTAATAAAGCGGGGCTTCAATATCCAGCATTTTATACCCTTTTGGTATTTCAAACAAATCCTTGCTCAGGGTCTTTTCCTCAATGGTCTTCAAGGTGCTTGTGGTCGTTATACCCATCACATTTGTCACTGTTTGGACCGGAAAACCATCCCATTTACCAGCCATGCCCATTTTCTTCATCATCGGATTTTTCTCAAACATCTTTTCCATTTTTTTGCCAAAGTCAGTATATTCTTTGTATCCCTTCACATCCTTTGAAATCCAAAATTCGTTATTGCCGCCCATCATGGTCATATTGTACTTTTTACACATATAGCCGGCAATTTTCTTTGTTTCATTCGTAGGGGTTATCTTCATTTCTTCCGCCAACTCTTCCATCATCCCCTTTCCACGTTCATTGTCCATTGAGGACGACACATTAACCTTTGTATAGGTTTTGTCTTTGATGTTAAGATGATACATCATCATAGTATCATATTCGATTATCATTATGCCATCACTTGTATCCGTACGGTAAGCGTATGAAGTAAGATAGCACTTAATTGTCTCAGTCTTATTGAACCGATCGAGCATTTGTTTAGGCAAATTACTGGGCAAACCAGTAGGTGTCCCCCCACTAACCATCTCGGATTCCCAGTAAAGATCGCCATAAGCCGCTGTTGATATGGTAAAAAAAATCAGTAATGCTAATGGTAAATACGCAATCCGTTTCCATTCTTTCATCTGTTTCTCCTTTTATGTTTTCAGTTGGTTTCCTTATTCAGAATTCAGACCTCGGTGGCGGCCTGAACGTACACAGAAAAAACGTCACACTGAACCCTGAACCTCTGAACGCCTATAATAATTCTTATGCAGGCAGCCGCAAATCCTCCACATTCTGTATGCTGTTGGTCTCCATGTAGTCCATGATACCGGCCAACACATCCTCTGCAGTGTCTGGGCGTACGAGTGTTGCCGTACCGATTTCAACTGCCCTTGCACCGGCCATCAGGAATTCGATCGCGTCATCCGGGGTACTGATACCACCGATACCTATTACAGGAATGTCAACAACTCGGACTACCTGCCAGACCATGCGCAAGGCGATTGGTTTGATCGCCGGGCCTGAGAGTCCTCCAAACACGTTTGCCAGAGCCGGACGCCTGGACTTAATATCTATGGCCATACCCAGAAGGGTATTTATGAGAGAAATAGCATCTGCCCCTGCGGATGCAACCTTCCGGGCAACTTCGGTGATATCAGTCACATTTGGTGTGAGCTTTATTATTACAGGAAGGCCTGTGGCTTTCTTAACCGCACGAGTTACATTTGCCGCAGC
>CAZPBZ010000037.1:0-9633 GCA_964584765.1 uncultured Thermodesulfobacteriaceae bacterium | reverse complement strand
AGGAAAACCTGTGGTATTCGCCTGCAACCATGCAAGCCAATTTGACATACTTATAGTGCTTGAGGCCTTGCCTGTACAATTCCGTTTTGTAGTCAAGAAAGAACTCTTCGAGATACCCCTCTTTGGCTTTGCTCTGCATCACGCAGGTTATATACCTATTGACAGGTCCGGTGGTAAGGCCGCCTTGCACAGCGTGCAAGAAGCTGCTGAGAGAGTAAAAAAAGGCACCTCTATAGTCATCTTTCCAGAGGGTACCCGCAGCCCTGACGGTCGATTGATGCCCTTTAAGATGGGAGGAATACTGATTGCAATCAAGGCCGGATGCCCTATAGTGCCTGTAGCCATAAGCGGCAGCCACAAAGTGCTTCCCAGGGGAAGCATCAGGGTACGCCCCGGCCGGATAAGGATGACCTTCGGCCTCCCTGTTCAGACCGTGGGCCCGGAAGGCCCTATCCCAAAAGATATTGTGACAAAAGAAGTGTGGGATAGCATTTCCGCCATGCTTGAAGAAGAAACCATAGCCTATTCCTGACTATTTATGCCGTCCTGGATACTACCTACCGTAGCATTTATGCTGGGGCTGATTATTCTCTCCGGCGGGGCCGAAGCTCTTATTAGAGGAGCCATACGCATGGCTCGCCTTTGGAAAGTCAGTCCCATTGTAATCGGCCTAACCATTGTAGCCTTTGGCACTTCAGCTCCGGAGATGGGCGTGGCATTGTCAGCAGCCCTTTCCGGCCAGCCTGATATCACCATGGGAAACATCTTGGGAAGCAATATAGCCAATACAGGACTGATCCTGGGGCTTGGGGCCTTGCTCACTCCCCTGCCTGTCCGCATGAGGATGCTCAGAATAGAGGTATCCTTATTGATATTGGTAAGCATGGCTCTCTGGGCATTTGCAACAATGGGCCATCTTGGGCACCTGGCAGGCCTGATCTTACTCATCACCTTTACAGCTTATTGCCTGGCCTTGTATCGTCACAGCCGGAAAGAGCCCTATACACTCCAAGTGGAATTTGAAAAGTCTCTCAGCAACAAGGATTCCTTTTGGTTTTACCTTGTACTGGTTATAGCGGGGCTGGCAGGGCTGGTTATCGGTTCCAAATTACTGGTTTGGGGGGCTGAAAACATTGCCGTGTATCTGGGTATACCTGAACTCATAGTAGGCTTGAGTCTGACAGCCGTGGGGACCTCCCTGCCTGAACTTGCCACAACAGTAGCAGCGGCCCGTAAGGGCCAGACAGACTTGATCCTGGGAAATGTAATAGGAAGCAATCTATCTAACCTGTGTGCCATACTTGGCGTCACTGCTTGTATTACCCCAATTGATATCAACCCGGACCTGCTCCACCGGGACTTCCCTGTAATGGTGGCTTTCAGCCTGGTCCTATTACCTGTCATGAGGATTGGGATGAAAGTGACTCGATGGGAGGGAGCAGCCCTGATCCTGTCGTACAGCGTGTATGTTATCTCCTTGGCGGTCTTCTGAATAGGGACAGCAGCTTTGCAGAATAACAGAGATGTAATGACCCTGCCTGAGATGGTCAGGCGCTCGACTGCCGAGTTTGAAGACCGGCCCGCACTTATTGCAAGAGAACCTCAGGGAGACAGAGTTATCACCTTTGGTGAACTTGGCAGTAAGGTTGAATCCTTGGCCAGAGGGTTGATAGCTTATGGTTTAAAGAAAAACGGAAAATACGCGATACTTGGGCCGAATTCCCCTGAATGGGCCGTCGCCTATCTGGCCATCACCTCTGCCGGTGGGATCTGTGTGCCAATAGATACCCTGTTAAGCGAAAACGAGATACTGCACCTGATGGCTGACGCCAAGGTGGATATGGCCTTTGTGGCTCCCAAATTCCTGGACTGCATACTCGACACCACCAAGGGCTTTCCAAAACCAAAACAGGTAATAGCCCTGACCCTGGATACCAAAGGCATCCCAAGGGATGCAATACCCTTTGAAGAACTTGTCAGGAAAGGACAACAAACACAAGATCCTTTACCACACAGAGTTCCTGAGGACATAGCCTCCATAATCTACACATCAGGTACTACCGGCAGCCCCAAGGGCGTAATATTGACCCACGGCAATATAGTTTCAGACATAATTGCCTGTTATCAGGTAATGGAGTTCAAGCAGGAACACTTCCTCTCGGTCCTTCCGATGCACCACATGTTCGAATGTACGGCTGGCTTTCTCCTGCCTATATACAGCGGTTCCACAATCACCTTTGCCCGGAGTCTCAAGTCCCGCAGTATACTGGAGGACTTGAAGGCAAGCAAGGCCACTGTGATGTTCGGTGTCCCTTTGCTATTCCGGAAAATGCTGGATGGAATCCATCGTGTCATTAGCCGTGCACCTTCTGCACAACAAATGATATTTCACATACTTATGAATACAGTCAAGACGGGTGAAAAGCTGGGTATAAAGAGCCTGGGCATACACTTATTCAGAAGCCTCAGAGAACAGGCCGGGCTCGGCTCCCTTCGCTTTTTGGTGGTTGGGGGTGCCCCGCTTATGCCACAAATCCCCATGGAATTCAGGTGGCTGGGAATCAAGATGCTCCAGGGCTATGGGCTTACCGAGGCAAGTCCGGTACTTACCTTCAACCCTGTGGATGAACCCGTTGATGAAAGCATTGGTAAACCTCTTTCCGGTATAGAAGTAAGGATACTCGAACCGGACGAGACCGGTGTTGGGGAACTTGCATTTAAAGGCCCAATGATTATGAAAGGATATTATAAAGCCTCTGAGGCCACGAGTGAGGTGTTGGACTCAGACGGCTGGCTGAAGACCGGGGATCTGGGTTATCAGGATAAAAAAGGCTATCTGTACATCTGCGGGAGGGCCAAGAACATTATTGTCACTCCTGCCGGGAAAAACATCTACCCTGAGGAGATAGAGGCCGAAATCAACCTGAGGCCCTTTATCCTGGAATCAATAGTCTATGGTTACGAAAAAGAGAGTGGAGAAGAAATCCGTGCAGTGATAGTTCCTGACTACGAGGCCATTGGCAAACACTCTCCAAAAAAACACCTGAGCGATAAGGACATACACAAACTCATAGCCAAAGAGATCAAAACAGCAAACCAGACACTGGCTGCTTTCAAAAGAGTCAAGTCCTTCACTTTAACAGATGAAGAATTCCCTAAGACCTCTACCAGAAAAATCAAGCGCCACCTCTTTAAGGAACTTCACTTGGCTAAGAAATGATACTTTATAATGATTGACTGGTCTTCAAATCTAAATCCAGCTCAGTTTAAGGCCGTAACACACAGGGTCGGCCCGCTTCTTGTTGTTGCAGGACCCGGCACAGGTAAGACCAGGGTCCTCAGCTACCGAATCGGACACCTTATAGAAACAGGTGCTGCCAAACCCGACCAGATACTTGCCATGACCTTTACCAACCAGGCAGCAAAGGAGATCTCTGAGCGCGTATCCCGGCTCCTGAACAGCGAACTCTCCACGGAGTGCATACATAATGGGCAAAAAATCCCAAAAATAAGCACATTTCATGGCTGGGCACTTGGATTTTTAAAACAGACCCTGGGTGAATACGCACGGCTTCCCATAGACGAGAAAGATGCCAGGGATCTTTGCCAAGAGGCAGCAAAGAAATTGGGATTATCAAACACAAAACCTCAAGGACTTTATGAACGTATCTCAAAGGCCAAGCAGCACTTCCCCCCAAGGATACATGGAGACGAAAATCTGGAGGCCCTGATTCAGGCATATCATGGCATCCTTGAAAAATACGGTCTCTGGGACTATGACGACCTTCTCCTTGAGGCCCTGCGGCTCCTTGAGCATACTGAAATCAAGGCGAAATTCCTCAGAGATTTCCCCTTTGTCCTGGTGGATGAATTCCAGGACATAAGTCCTGCCCAATATAGTCTGATCAAGTCCATGGCAAGGAAAGACGGAAACATCACAGTAATCGGCGACCCCAACCAGGCCATTTACGGATTCAGAGGCGCAAGCCCTGAGTTCATACATTGTTTCAATATGGATTTCGAGAATGTTGAAACTGTATTTCTGGACACTGTTTACAGGTGTCCTCAGGTATTTCTCGACGCTGCAACAAGTCTCATCAAAGACAGATCGGCTGTGCGTCTGAAATCCGTCAAGGACAAGATGCCTAAAATCAGGATTAAACCCTTTAGAGATTCCACGGCTGAGGCAAAGTGGGTGGCAAGAACCATTGAACAGATAGTGGGCGGGCTCAGCTTTGTTTCACTTGACAGTGGCACAGCCGGCGGCAACACCCTGAGAAGCCTTTCAGATGTAGCGGTACTCTTCAGGGCCAAAGCGCTGGGAAACCCGGTTGCCGAGGCACTATCAAAACAGGGGATACCCTTTCAGCGGGCAGACACCCCTGATCCGCTTGCCCAAAAAGAACTTCGCTATATATGGCGTCTCTGGGAGGTCCTGAAGGGACGAACTGTCCGGTATCATCTGTTAAAACTCCCGGGCGGTAAGGATCTGTGGAACAGAAAGCTCCTGGACTTAAAACCCGGATTTCAGGACAAAGATGGTCCTCAACTCCTGAGTTACATAATCGATATTCTTGATCTTGACCCAAACAGGCCTCTTCTCAGGGCCCTTGCGCGTGCCATCAAAAGACATCCGCATGTGGACTCCCTTGCAGTCCTGCTTCGTAACGAGGCCGACATGCTGGATATCAACATAGAAGCCGTGTCCCTGCTTTCGATCCATGCGACCAAGGGCCTTGAGTTCCCGGTAGTCTTCCTGATCGGATGTGAGCCCGGAATACTTCCATGGAAAGAGGCAGACCAGGAAGAGGAGAGACGGCTTTTTTACGTAGGCCTTACCAGGGCATCTGAAGAAATATACCTGAGCCACGTGAAACACCGAAGGCTTTTTGGACAGATGATGCATGGCGGCCCAAGCCCCTTTATTGCTGATATCCCTGAAAAACTTCTGATCAGAGAAAAGGCCCAAAAACCCAGAGCACCCCGAAGACCGAAACAGAAAAAACTCTTTTAAGCTTTGAGCCTTTTGCAAAAGGCTCAAAGCACAGACTGCACTATATATCATATGTGTCATATTGTATGATCAAAAAGAAGGAGGCCCCAGCGGGTTTAAGCTGAGGCCCCAAGAGGAGAAGAAGGGCTTTGGAAAGCCATTCTAAGGAGGTGTTTAATTTATCGGAAAAATATATGATCGACTTTAATTTTTTTATCGATTTTTTTTATTTTTTTCGCTTGCCTTATTATAGCACATCATCAATCTGCTCCTGAAGCCGCAATGGGCAGGGAAATAAGGCATATGCTATTGGGTTTTTTTCTGCCTTGTGGTAAATCATGTAAAAAATATCATACTACAGGAGATTCTACGTTCGTGAAAATAACTACCTCTGAAATTAAACATGTGGCCCAATTGGCCCGGCTCAGCTTTGATCCGTCTGAAATTGAAAACTTCAACAGACAACTAAACGACATACTAGGATATATAAGCAAATTAGAAGAACTGGATACGAGCCGGGTTGAGCCCACTACCCATGCACTGGAACTTACAAATGCCTTTAGAAAAGACGAAGTAAAACCCTCCTTGCCGGTTGAAAAAACTCTCTCCAACGCACCTGAACGGGAAGAGGGGGGATTTGTGGTGCCAAAAATTATCTGATTAAGGAAGTACAAGATGCCAAGTCTGATCGATCTAAGCATACATGAGCTCCACGACATCCTCAGCAGGAGAGAGGTTTCCGCAGTTGAGGTCACAAGGGCCTATCTGGACAGGATAGGTGAAGTTGATCCAAAAATAAGGGCCTATCTGACAGTAACCGCAGACAAGGCATTGACCCAGGCAGAAGAGGCGGACAGACGCCTTAAAAAAGCAGACGACGTTACTCCTCTTACGGGAATTCCTGTGGGCATTAAGGATGTTATCTGTACCAGAGGGGTTAGGACCACCTGTGGATCTAAAATACTTGAAAACTTTGTACCACCTTATAATGCTACAGTAATGGAAAAACTCGAGGCCCATGGGGCGGTAATGCTGGGCAAATTAAATATGGATGAGTTTGCCATGGGATCATCCACGGAGAACTCTGCCTATCATCCTACTCACAATCCCTGGGACCTTGAACGAATCCCTGGTGGATCAAGCGGTGGTTCAGCAGCATCTGTTGCAGCCAGGGCCTGTGCAGGTTCATTGGGCTCGGATACAGGCGGATCGATACGCCAGCCGGCCTCATACTGTGGTGTTGTAGGTCTGAAACCTACATACGGCACAGTATCGAGGTTCGGTCTTGTGGCCTTTGCCTCCTCACTTGACCAGATAGGACCCATTTCAAGGGACGTTACTGATTGCGCCCTGCTGTTGAACGTCATATCCGGCCATGATACCAGGGACTCCACCTCTATACCCAGAGACGTACCTGACTACACCGGCTCCCTGATGCCGGGTCTTAAGAATTATACTTTAGGAATTCCCAAGGAATATTTTATTCCAGGCCTTGACCCGGAGGTGGAAAAATCCTTTAAGCATGCCGTTTCCGCCCTGGAATCCCAGGGAGCCGAAGTGGTGGAGGTAAGCCTTCCTCACACAGAGTATGCTGTTGCCACATACTACATTATCGCCCCTGCCGAGGCCTCTTCCAATCTCTCACGTTACGATGGAGTAAAGTACGGATTACGTGCTCCGGACTATAAAAACCTCATGGATATGTATAAAAAGACCAGGTCTCTGGGTTTCGGCCCGGAGGTCAAGAGGAGGATAATGATAGGGACCTATTCCCTTTCATCCGGATACTACGACGCATATTATAAAAAGGCCTCCCAGGTTCGGACTCTTATCACCCGGGACTTTAAAAAGGCATTTGAACAATGTGATGTGATTGCCGCCCCTGTTGCCCCGACTACAGCGTTCAGGCTTGGAGAGAAAGCAGACGACCCACTTCAGATGTATCTATCTGATATCTTTACAATTCCTGTAAATCTGGCAGGCATCCCAGGAATTTCCGTGCCCTGCGGCTTAAATAGCAGCGGGCTCCCCATAGGACTTCAACTAATGGCAGGACACTTTGAAGAAACGAAGCTCCTCACTGTTGCATATAACCTGGAACTGGCTGTGGGCCGCTGTAAGAACTGGCCTATACCCTGACGCTCCTCCCTCTGGCCCACCAGAGGATTATCCCAAGCGCAAGAAACACCAGGCTCAATAACTGCCCCATGGTTACCCAGCTTAAAAAGACATAACCCATCTGTGGATCCGGTTCTCGAAAAAATTCAACCACTATACGACATATGGCATAGAGGACCAGAAAAAGGGCCAGCTTCCTCCCGTATGGCCAAGCCTTGCGACGGAGAGACCACAGGACAAGAAAGAGCAAAAGCCCCTCAAGCAGGGCCTCGTAAAGCTGAGACGGATGCCGGGGCACCTGCCCTCCCTGGGGAAAGATCATGGCCCATGGCACATCTGCAGGGCGACCAAACAGCTCTCCGTTAATAAAATTCCCTATACGTCCCAGGCCAAGGCCTACCGGCGCTGTGACAACAAAGCGATCAGACCACTTCCAGAAGTCCAAATCATACTTATTACAATATATCCATCCGGAAAGAATAACCCCTGCCACTCCTCCATGAAAGGACATGCCTCCATGCCAGATAGCAAATATCTCTAAAGGATGCTCGATATAGTAGGAAAAGTTATAAAATAGTACATAGCCCAACCTGCCTCCCAAAATAATTCCTAAAACCAGAGAAAATAAAATCCCTTCCAGTTTACTCAATTGAGATGCAGTGGAAGGCCCATGATATTTGGAGTCGGAAAGGGCACTTTGACACTCTTCAAAAATCTGTTTTCGCACCAACAGGTATGCAGCCCCGAAACCGAGCAGGTACATAAAACCGTACCAGTGAATACCTATTGGACCAATACGGATTATTACCGGATCAATATCCGGAAAAGCGAGCATCGGCCCTATTGTTTCTCCTTTCGATCGCTGAGGGTAATGACTTTCGATCCGCCGGTCGGCTTAGGTTGGTCCGGCCCCTTATCCTTAATGGCTTTCTTGGGTGAGGTAACACCTTGTTTGAGTAAAACAGCCTCCAGCAGACTATGATACTGCTGAATCAGCTTGGGATTGATATCTGACTCCAGGACAAAAAAGGATACCCGGCTCCGCTGTATTCGGATAGAGGAGACAGTCATGGCTGTGAGAACGTGGGGATGGACAACAGGACCACGATTCTGATCATATAACACAGTACACGGGAAGTAGAGATCAAAAAAAGCCGCCTTTTCCAGAGCAAAAAGAACCGTCTCGGTCTGACGGTTGTATCTGATCTCTCCCAATATCAGTCCAAGCCCATCCACTTCTATCAAGACCAGCTCTTTGGCATTTTGACGCAGCTTCATACGTGGATCTCCTCAGATTCTGATATTAAACGCCTGGTAGGTGGAGAACGCCGCTTCCTCCTGCGGGATTTCTTTAAAGGCTTTGGTCCTGGACGGAGATGTGGATCAGGACCAATAACCGGTTGCTCCAAGACATCCTGTACTAAATCATAAAACATGACGGACTCCCGGAACATGGCCTTGTTCCAAACACGCTTGGGCCACTTACCCGTTGCAAGACATATGGAAATATTCCACTGGCTGGCCAGGATCTGAGCTGCCATATCTCTTACAGATCTTCTGAAATCAGACGGATAGAGAATCTCGCACAACATGGACCTCACTTCATGAGTAGGCCACTTCAGACGCTCAACCTTGAGAGCTTTCCACTCTGGTGTTACACATAGCCGGGGATATGCAAAAAGGGCCAGCATAAGGGCCTCACTGACTTCAATACCATCATTTACCATACGATCAAGATGCCCCAGAAGCCCGAAAAGCAGCTTTCGAACCAGACCCTTATCCTTACTCTCAAGGGCTGAAACATAACCGGAAAAGACCGATGCAAACAACCCGCTCTTAAGCATAAGCTCGGCCCATGGCCTGCTGTATCCGGAATGTAAATCCTTGAGCCACTCGTCCCTTACCCTCGAAATTGCACATAGACGAATCCTGTCGCTGTGCCTGAGCAGGCTCTCCCAGGTATTGGTCTCAATTGTAAAACCCGTCCTGGCCGCGTGTCTTACAGCACGCATCATCCTCACGGGGTCCTTCAGGCATCTGTGTTCCGGATCATTACCTATGAACCTGATAATTCCCTGTTTAAGGTCTGCCATACCCCCCACATAATCAATTATACTAAAGTCTGCTATATTGTAGAAAAGTCCATTGATAGTGAGGTCTCTACGAAAGGCATCCTCCTGAGGAGAACCAAAGATATGGGTATCCCCAATCCCCTCACCCGCAGATTCCCGGTCATCGTGATCACTCCGGCACCTGAAGGTTGACACCTCAATTATTTTCCCACCGCGGAAATATACGTGAACCAGCCTGAAACGCCGGCCTATGATACGGCTGTGACGAAAGAGTTTTTTTAACTCTTCCGGCCTGGCGTTAGTTCCAATATCAAAATCCTTTGGTCGGCTGCCAAGAAGCAAGTCCCTCACACTCCCGCCAACAAGATAGGCTATGTAGCCATTGTCCTTCAGACAGTAAAGGACCTTCAATGCCTCCCTGTCTATATCTTTCCGGCTGACACAGTGTTC
>CAZPBZ010000036.1:4527-9728 GCA_964584765.1 uncultured Thermodesulfobacteriaceae bacterium | reverse complement strand
AAATTAATATCTCCTTGAATTTTTGCAGATTCCGTTGAGGAACACTAATTCTAATCTCCTGTTTTTTCCCTGTTTTCTTCATGGCTTTTTCAAAGACAATCTCAATATCTTTTTTAACATCTAACAGAACATCCGTAGGAATATTAAATGTTTTAGAAAACTCAACTATCTCTTCCGCGCTAATTTTTCTACTCCCGGTTTCTATTTGTGAAATAGCGACCCTGCTTATTTTCAATTTTTTAGCCAATGCTTCTTGTGATAAGCCTATTTTTTCTCTTATCTTTTTAATCTTTACACCTAGATTTTTATAAAACCTATCCATGATTATATTCTCTCCTCTCCTTTTTTGGGGAGCATTAAGCGTTTGTCCAGAAGTAGAATTTTGGTCTGGATTGACGCCTAAAACATCCTGAAATGATTATTTTGCCTCTTGCCCTTGACCGATTTTCGTCGAAAAAAGTTTATTCAAACTGCACGAAATGCCTAATTGCGTGGTTTGGACAAACGCGTAATGCTCCCTCTTTTAGAAAATTTAGCATATGTTTGAATTTATGTCAAGACAATGTTTCATTATCTAACATATATTAAAAATATAAGATTTTTGTTTTAGGCCAACAGATGAAAAAAGAAGACAATGATCTTGCAAGTTGTTTGATTATTTTAATCGAATGCCGCGGATGGTGTAAGCCCGGCATGGGCGTGAACTTATGGGGTGAAAGTCCCCTGTATATGAACCCTGTTCCATCATTTGATGATGGTAGCGAAAGTACTAGCCGAAGGCAAGGGCGTCATCAAGTACAATGTTTGTTCTCATAGTGTACCTCCTTATGTGTATAAGGATACACATGTATAGAGTGCCGGTCAAGTGATACCGGCAGTGGCAAAATATGGTCGAATCCAGCCCTTCAAATTTCTTGACCAGTAGTTTCTAATAGTGGTACAGACTGATCATAGCTATGCTGTGCGTGTAAGTGGGAGTATTTTTTCACCGCCCGCTTCGCTCAAGACGCAAAGTTCGCAAAGGATGTAAACTTAGCGTTCTTTGCGTCTTAGCGGTGAACAGTATTCAGACAAAGACCCTTTTGGGTCTCCATCCAAGCCACCTCTTTTAGGGGCGGTGGTTGACTGACTCTGCAAGATAAGGAGAAAGCATCATGGCCACGATCAAGATAAAAGGGATGACCTGTAATCACTGTGTTATGGCGGTCACAAAAGCTCTGAATGAGATTGACGGGATCAAGGATGTTAAGGTAGACCTTGAAAAAGGCGAGGCTTTTTTTGAGGGAAAGCCAGTTGACATGGACCTGGTAAGAGAAAAGATCAAGAAGGCAGGCTACGAAGTTGTCTGATGAGGTCACACACAACATCCTAAAGACAACCATTTCAGTCGGAGGCATGACCTGTGCGGCCTGTGTGAGACGTGTGGAGCTGGCTCTAAAAGCGGTTGATGGTGTCAAGGATGCCGCTGTAAATCTCACCACAGCCAGGGCGACGATCATTCACGGGCCGGACTGGGCCGGTGTGGAAGGTCTGAAACAGGCGGTTTCAGATGCCGGGTATGAATTCCTGGGCGTGTTTGGGGCGACTTTGGAAGACCCTGCTGAGGCCGCCCGGAAAAGGGAACTGAAAGGGCTCAAGATCAAGCTCAGCGTAGGAGTGGTCTTGAGTGTGATCATCTTCATGGGTTCCATGCAGCACTGGTTTCCATATCTGCGGTCGGTCCCCAGGCAGACCATGCTCTATTGCCTTTTTGTGCTCACAACTCCGGTCGTATTCTGGGTCGGGAGCCGGTTTTATGTCGGGGCCTTCAAGGCCGCGAAGCAGAAGACCACAGACATGAACACCCTGGTAGCTGTAGGGGCTCTGTCAGCCTATCTCTATTCCACTCTGGCCACCTTTTTTCCTCGTTTTTTTGCAGGCGCCGGCCTGGCACCACACGTATACTTTGATGGTGCAGCCATGATCATAACCCTCATTCTCCTGGGGCGCCTGCTTGAGGCCAGGGCCAGAGGAAAGACATCCATGGCCATCAAGAGGCTGATGGGGCTCAAGCCCAAGACTGCAAGGGTCATCCGGGATGGCAAGGAGAGTGATATCCCCATCGAGGCCGTGATGAAAGGAGACGTGATACTGGTGCGGCCTGGTGAAAAGATCCCCACAGATGGAGTGATTGTTACTGGGTCATCTTCAATCGACGAATCCATGCTTACCGGAGAGAGCATTCCAGTGGCCAAGGAGCTTGGAAGTGATGTGTTTGCAGCTACCCTGAACAAGAGCGGAAGCTTTACGTTCAGGGCAACCAAGGTAGGGGCGGAGACGGCCCTTGCCCAGATCATCAGGCTGGTTGAAGAGGCCCAGGGGTCCAAGGCCCCTATCCAGCGGGTAGCGGACAGGGTAGCGTCTATCTTTGTGCCTGCGGTCTTTGGTATCGCGGTGCTGACCTTTTTGATCTGGTATTTTTTCGTACCTGAGCCAACCTTCAGCCGTGCCCTGCTCAATTTTGTATCGGTCCTGATCATTGCCTGTCCATGTGCCATGGGACTGGCAACACCCACTGCAGTGATGGTGGGGACAGGACTGGGAGCTGAAAACGGCATTTTGATCAAAGGTGGAGAGAGCCTTGAGATGGCCTATAAGCTGACCACCATTGTCTTTGACAAGACAGGCACCCTGACCAGGGGAGAGCCTGAGGTAACAGACATACTGACGGCAGAAGGCATACAGCAAAACGACGTTTTGAAAACGGCTGTTTCCATTGAGGCTGTTTCAGAACACCCTCTTGCCCAGGCCATTGTTGAAAGGGGCCGTAAAGAACAATTGGAACCTGATCGTGTTGAAGATTTTGAGGCCCTGTCAGGCCTTGGGGTCAGGGCAGTTGTAAATGGTAAGAAGTGCCTTTTGGGTAATCTCAGACTTATGGAAAAAGAGGCCGTGGTAATGTATGGTATCATTCAGGAGGCGCAAAGGCTTGCCGAAGAGGCCAAGACGTGTGTCTTTGTGGCCGTAGAAGGCCGGATTACCGGCCTGATTGCCCTTTCAGATATGCCTAGGGCATCTGCCAGGGAAACGGTTTCAAGTCTCAAGGACATGGGTTTGAATGTGGCCATGATCACCGGAGATAATGAAAAAACCGCCCAAGCCGTTGCTGATGCTGTGGGCATAAGTCAGATACATGCCGATGTGCTTCCTGGTGATAAGGCCGATGAGATACGACGGCTTCAGGCCCAGGGCCAGGTCGTCGCCATGGTAGGAGACGGCATTAACGATGCGCCTGCCCTGACAACGGCCGACATTGGGATTGCCATCGGCGCAGGGACAGATGTGGCCATGGAAGCAAGTGACATAACTCTGATCAGAGACGATTTGCGATCTGTTCCAGCAGCTATCAGGCTTTCGTTTCAGACCATGCGAGTAATCAAGCAGAACCTTTTCTGGGCATTTTTTTACAACAGCCTGGGAATTCCTATTGCAGCCGGGGTCCTGTATCCGTTCTTCGGGATCCTTTTGAATCCGGTGTTTGCAGCGGCCGCCATGGCCATGAGCTCAGTCTCTGTAGTCAGCAATTCGCTGCGTCTTCGGCGATTTAGGGTTGGGTAAAAAGGAGGGAAACAACATGGAAAATAAAAAGAAAAAATGGGTGTGTGCTCACTGCGGCTACACAGCTTCAGGTAAATTCGTTGGGGATATCTGTCCTCAATGCAGCCAGACTTACTGGAAATGTTCAAAGTGTGGCCTTCTCATTACAGCGGCAGTGCCGCCGGACACTTGTCCTTCATGCGGCGAGAAGTGTGATTTTGGGAATGTCACATGCTACACGCCGGAGTGCGGAGGACCGGGTCACGTTGACACACGCCTGTAGGTCATAAAGTCGTTGAGTGGTCGAGTCGTTAATTTGTGGTTGCAGGGAAAACAGTTCCGACCAATGACAGAGTTTTGCAAAAGGCTCGAAAGAAATGGAGCATACTATGAGTTACGATTTCAATGCAGATGAAGTATTTAAAATAGCGGAACAGATTGAAAGAAACGGGGTGAGGTTTTACCGCGAAGCAGCTGAAAATATATCAGATGCCCCAGTCCGCCAACTCTTTCTCGATCTTGCCGCCATGGAAGCCGAACATGAAAAGGTTTTTGCATCCATGAGGGCGGATCTTCCGGATGAAGAACGAGAACCTACGGTTTTCGATCCGGAAGGAGAAGCGGCTCTTTATCTACGAGCGTTGGCGGACCTTCAGGTATTTGGCAAGGAGGGAGAAGAGGATTTCATTCTGTCCGGTGATTTGCCTGAACGAGAAAAAATAAGCAAGATTCTTCAGGCAGCCATCGGCCTTGAAAAGGAATCGATCGTTTTTTACTTGGGAATAAAGGAATTGGTTCCGGCAAAAGCCGGAAAGGACAAGATTGACAATATCATAAAGGAGGAAATGGGTCATATAAGACTTTTATCCGGGTTGCGGAAAAAACTCTAATGAAGACCGTGGCTGGAGAATACACGAGAGGGAATCCGCAATGGCAGTCTGCGGCCGTGCGAAGGCCTTTCCCTTACCAATAGCGCACTTTGCCCACATCGACATGCACAAATTGAGATTTCGGGTAGTAGCCCACCCCGCCTCCTCTGAGGCTGACGGCTACCCTCCGGAGCGCTGACAGGTCCGACTGTGGGAGACGGACATCCGCAGCCTTGCCGTACATATGCAGGCTGTTCTTTGCTACCTTCCGACTCTTCGCCCGGAGCAGAGCGTTTGTGGAGGGGCAGCGGTATCCCGAAATGATGTGGAATGATTGTCGCGTCCGTAGTTTCCCGTGAATAGTATAGAGCAGATCGAGTAGACGCGCATCAATGGGTTTTATCTCGTCTGTTCGGTGGTCACGGAAGATGTGGTTGATTTCAGCCAACGCATCGCTCAAATATGCCCCCTCGGACCAATACAAGGTCTTGAGGGATTCCCCGGTATGCGGGTTGTAGAATGACAGCGATTTTTCGGAGGAGACAGGATCATGCAGTTGTGCGAGAGATAAGTCGAGAGGGGCTACGAAGGGTGCGGCGGCGAGGAGCGCGCACTTGAGGAAGAGCCGGCGGCTCCGTTCATGCCCGGTTTTTATAGGACGCTCTTTCAGAAAGCGAATCGATTGCCCCTTGAGGCGGAAGAGGCTTTGCACGATTTTTTCACGTACCGATGCGTTCATGCCCTTGTGCTCCTTTT
>CAZPBZ010000036.1:0-4427 GCA_964584765.1 uncultured Thermodesulfobacteriaceae bacterium | reverse complement strand
AGGCTTTGCACGATTTTTTCACGTACCGATGCGTTCATGCCCTTGTGCTCCTTTTGTGTTGTTTGTGTCAAAGTGAAAAATTTACTCCTTGCTTGACGTGGCATGGCGTGAATCTAAAGAAGCCATCGCCACCTGTCAAGTGTATGCAATTTCGGGCACAACGTCCCGAAAAGCACAGGAAGGAAATAAGTACCTTGCGAAATTCGAAATTGGCGATATTAACGAGGATGAAGCGTTTTCCCATAGAGCCTGATTGCCAGACAGTTCCGGATGAATTGTCAAAGATTGCGCAGGTTCTGAATGAAAAATAAGGAGGATGTTACCATGAGCGAAAAAGTGAGGGTCTACACCACCCCGGGGTGTCCATATTGCAAGATGGCGAAAGAGTTTCTTTCGAAAAAAGGTGTGCCGTTTACTGCTTATGATGTCAAAAGTGATAAGGAGGCCCTCAAGGAAATGAAAAAAATATCCGGCGGCGCCCTCAGGGTGCCTGTGATATCAGTGTGCAACGAGGTGATTGTGGGATTTGACCGTGGTCGCCTTGAACAGGCCTTGAGCTGTCTTGAGCAGAGCTCAAAGATTGAGTAAGCAGTCAGGAGGTAATTATGGGCAAAATAACCATCTATTCCACAGACGGTTGCCCTTTTTGCGCCAAGGCAAAGTCGTTCCTGGCGGAAAAGGGGATCAGTTACAAAGGAATTGAAGTCCAGCCGGGATCGAGTGCCTGGAAGGAAATGAAAAACAAGACCGGCAGCGGCTCTCTTCCGCAGATCCTGATCGGAGATGAACCAGTAGGAGGATACAGTGATCTGGCCCATTTGGAGGCCAGCGGGGAGTTGAGCCAGAAACTGGGGCTGGCCGAGGAAGGGGAGGTTATTCCCCTTTACGACGTGATCATTATTGGAGGCGGCCCGGCCGGCCTCAGTGCTGCAGTATACGCAGCCAGAAAGGTCCTCAAGACCCTTCTTGTCAGCAAAGATATCGGAGGGCAGGTGGCCTGGACTTATGATGTGGATAATTACCTGGGTTTCAGCCAGGTGGATACCGCCGATCTGATCGCAAAGTTTGAAGAGCACGTGGAGAAGTACGGTTTGGAAAAACTCGTGGGGGTTGAGGTGAAGGCCCTGGAGTTGACCGGGAAGATAAAAAAGGTCATCACAGGTGATGGGAAGACATTCCATACCAAGACAGTGATTGTCGCCACGGGAAAGCGTCCCCGGCCGCTCAATGTGCCCGGGGAAAAGGAATTGATCGGCATGGGGGTGACCTACTGTTCCACATGCGATGCCCCCCTGTTTGCAGATCTTGACGTGGCGGTAATGGGCGGCGGGAACTCGGCCCTTGAGGCAGTCATTGACCTTATGAAAGTCGCCCGGAAGATCTATATGGTATCTTTGACTCCTGTTACTGGTGATGAGATACTTCAGGACAAGGTCATGAACTCACCAAAGGTCGAGATTTTCACTGAATACAAAATCCTCCGGATTGAAGGTAAGTCCACAGTTGAGGGAATTGAGATCGAGTCATTAGAGACCGGTAAGAGTAAAAAGCTCAGTGTGCAGGGGATTATCGTGGAGATTGGCCTGCTTCCCAACTCCGGGCTGGTTATGGACACTGTAAAGACCAATCGAATGGGCGAGATTGTGATAGACTCCATGTGCCGCACCGGTGTCGAAGGGATTTTTGCCTGCGGGGATGTGACGGATGTGCCTTACAAACAGGTAATTGTTGCAGCAGGCGAAGGGGCCAAGGCCGCTCTGTCTGCCTATGATTACATCATAAAGCAGAGATAGGTCGGGTTTTGATTTTGGATTTTTGACTGAAGATTGTTGGATTATGAATTATGAAAATTCCAGTCATTGACCAAGGTGAATGTGAAGACTGCGAGGCATGTCTGGATCTGTGTCCTGCAGTCTTTAGAAGACACGATGCTGGTTACATCGAGGTGGTTGACCTACCTGAATACCCGGAAGAAGAGATAGATGAAATCATTAAGAACTGCCCTAGCCAATGTATTACCTGGAAAGAAGATTGAGACAGGGAAAGAAGGTGTGCAAGGTATTTGTAGCCATTCAAGAGCATGGGGTGATTCTGAAAAAGTTAAGAAGCAAAGTAGGCAAGTAGTCCATGAATGACGGAACAAAAGAGAAGTATTAAACCAGTATACCTGTGGACAATAGGTTTGACCCGCAGATAACGCAAACCAGTCGCCAATTGAAAGGCGATTAGAGCCAAATTGACAAGCCCAAGGACCAGTATTATTGATATGCCTCCAATTGACATGGTTTGGAAGCCTCCAATTACAACTATTTGACGGAAACAGTGGCTGTTTTAGCACCATCGCTTCCATGTCTGTTGCAGTTTGCCTCTGCGACTATGGTGATGGATTCATTGAGTAGATACTTGATTTCAAGGGTTAACTTATCTGATTCAGGCCTTCTGAACATGCTGAACTCCCACCTTTTTACTTCCTGACCATTTATCTTAATTGATACCCAGTTAATATAGTGCAGAAAGTTGTTCCCATTGTGTGTGACATGCACTTTAATCGTTATCTCAGTCCCCTTTTCTGCTGATTCCGGTACTTCAATACGAACCGCTGCTTTGTTTGCGAGAGCTTCGCTTGAGATTACACATAATAAAATCAATAATAAGGCAGGAAAACAAGTAGCATATGTTCTTTTCATTGTACAATCTCCTTAAAAACAAGTTATCGGTTATATGGTCCTCTCTCTACAAAACTCATGTATATTGTTACAAGGCACTGAACGTCACTTCACGTCAAATGCGAATTTTTTCCATGATCTGGCTCTCTGCCTAATTATATTCCAAGGCAAGTATACATGAATCCATCCTAAGCGACAAATAAAAAGACCTTTAAACGGCAGAGGAAAAAACGGAATTTTATACTTGGGCAAAGTTATGCTACAATAGGCCAGTATGAAATGATCTTATGTTCGTTGATGGCCTATGCTACTAATTCTTCATGTGACGAAATCTATCTCTTGGCATAAATAAATAAGCCTTAAGGTAACCTATGTCCTGGCATTTCTTACCTATGGGCAGGTCTTCACTGTTGGAATAAATTTTGAGGAGAAAAAAATGTATATCATGGATCTTCCGGTTGGACTGAGGAATGTTGATCCGTTTGTCCATTTGTTAATCGTAATTATTGGCTTGGTAGCTGTTGGTCTCGCTATAAGTGTATTACTGTTCAGGTTCCTGGCCCGTTGGAGCCGGAGGTCGGATGATATTTTCAGTAAGGCAGTGGTTAAATACCTCAAACGGCCTTCAAAATTTCTCTTCCCGGTTTTATGTCTCATGCTTTTTGCTCCGGCTTTGGGTATTTCTGATGATCTGGCAGGTGCTTTCCGGCATGTTTTGGGCATTGCTTTTATAGCCACACTTACCTGGATGGCCATAAGAACTGTTGCAGTAATCAGAGAGATAATACTTTCCAGGTTAGATGTAGACCAAAAGGATAACCTGGCTGCCCGTAAGATTTATACCCAGTTCCGGGTGATTGAGCGGGTAATCATCGTCATTATCCTTACAATAGGTGTCTCTTCTTTATTAATGACTTTTGAGAAGATACGGCAGTTGGGTGTCAGTATAATGGCTTCTGCTGGTGTTATAGGAATAATTGCAGGCTTTGCAGCACAAAAAAGTATAGCCAACCTTTTTGCCGGGATCCAGATTGCCATTACGCAACCGATCAGGCTGGATGATGTAGTAATCGTAGAGAATGAATGGGGCTGGATCGAGGAGATCACCCTTACATATGTAGTGGTCAGGGTATGGGACCTGCGGCGCCTGGTAGTACCTATCACTTATTTTATTGAAAAGCCTTTCCAGAACTGGACCAGAGTTTCTGCTGATATATTGGGCACAGTGTTTTTATATATGGACTATACTGTTCCTGTCCGAGTTATCAGGGAAGAGCTGCAGAAGATAGTCAAGGGCTCTGACCTATGGGATGGGAAAGTGTGTGGCGTACAGGTTACTAATGCAACTCAACAGACTATTGAAGTAAGGGCCTTGGTTAGCGCGGCTGATTCGTCAAAGGCCTGGGACCTCCGCTGTCTTGTGCGCGAAAAGCTATTGGAATTCCTCCAGAACAAATATTCGGCCAGTCTGCCAAAGACAAGAATTGAACTGGAAAAGAGTATATTGGATAAAGATTCAGGCCAGGAAGTTATCGCCTGAGCAAGTTAAGCGCTTTTGGGGACATGTTCAATTCTGCTTATTTGCCTATTCAGTTAGCTCCGCTTAAATACTGATATTATTGAAAAGATAATAGATAGGATTTGAGATTCACTTTTTTATTCTTCAAACCGAATTTCGTTCTGATGTTATCTCTGTGGAACTCGATTGCCCTCACGGATACATTTAACAATTCCGCAATCTCTTTGCTTGTTTTGCCGTCC
>CAZPBZ010000035.1:0-9742 GCA_964584765.1 uncultured Thermodesulfobacteriaceae bacterium | reverse complement strand
TTAGAGGAATTGGGTGATTGATATGGATCTATATTTCTGGGTATTTGCCACCATTGCAGTGCTGGCCGGGCTATTTACCATAGCCGCAAAGGACGCATTGCCCAGTGCCATGGGACTGCTCACGGTTTTTATTTCTCTTGCAAGCCTGTATCTCCATCTACATGCCCCATTGCTTGCTATTTTCCAGGTAGCAATTTACGCCGGGGCCATCCTGATCCTGATTGTATTTGTTATTATGCTTCTCACGGCTCCGGGTGAAAGATTGGCGGTTATCCAGGCCAATGTCTCATACAGGGGGTTTGGTGCTCTGCTTGGGTTGTGTCTAATTGGTCTTGTAGCAGTCGGAACAAAGGGCGTATCTGACATAGTGTCTATGAAGGGAGTCCCTGAAGGATTTGGAAACCCATCGATGTTTGGTGATTTGTTTTTCCGGGACTTTTTGCTTCATTTTGAAGTCGTATCCGTACTCCTGCTTGTAGCACTGATTGGCGGGATCTATCTATGCAAGAAGAAACTTTAAGAGAGAGGGCTGAATGGCAACGCTCACACACTATATAGTTTTGTCATCAATACTCTTTGGCTTAGGGGCCATTGGTTTTCTTACAAGAAGAAATGCCTTGATCCTGTTCATGTCTATTGAGCTTATGCTCAATGCAGTAAATCTGATGCTGGTGGCCTTTTCCAACTTTATGGCCGACATGGCAGGGCAGGTTATGGTCCTTTTCATCTTTGCGGTGGCTGCGGCTGAAGTTGCTGTCGGCCTTGCGATACTGATAGGCCTCTTCCGGCATGTTCGGGAGGTGGATATAACCAAGTTTAATGTCTTGAAATGGTAAAGAATGCGTATTCAGCTACTTATGTCTTTTGCTGTGTAAACACCCTGTCTATGTAGGGAGCTATTCATGGAAGGTTATCTGTTTCTCATACCACTTCTACCTTTTATAGGATTTCTGATTAATGGCCTGTTGGGGCAAAGGATCGGGAAATCCGGTGTTTTCTGCATTGGCTGTTCCAGTATAGGCCTGGCCTTTCTATTTTCCATTTTGGCTGTGTACCAACTGGCATGCAGTCCGGCTGAAGACAGGTTGCTCGTGCAGGTCCTATGGAATTGGATAGCCGTAGGCAATCTTAATATTGATATCTCTTTGATGATTGATCCGCTTTCCGCTGTGATGATCCTGGTGGTTACGGGCGTGAGTTTTGTTATTCATATATATAGCACAGGTTACATGGCACATGATGAGGCAGCCTGGAGGTTCTTTGCCTACCTCAACATGTTTGTCTTTTTCATGATAATGCTGGTCCTGGGTTCCAACTATATAGTGATGTTTGTCGGCTGGGAGGGCGTAGGTCTTGCTTCCTATCTGCTGATCGGTTTCTGGTACAAAGAGAACGTGAATGCAGATGCTGGTAAGAAGGCCTTTATTGTTAACCGGATCGGGGACTTTGGCTTTCTCCTTGGCATGTTCCTGATGTTCGTTACGTTTGGCTCCTTGTCTTATCTTGACGTATTTCCAAAGGCAGTTCACATGTATGAGCATGGGATGCTGGCCATGAACTCACCGGTAATGATAGCCATATGCCTTTTGCTTTTCCTCGGAGCAACCGGAAAATCAGCACAGATCCCCTTGTTTGTCTGGCTCCCGGATGCCATGGCCGGCCCGACTCCGGTTTCAGCACTCATCCATGCTGCAACAATGGTGACTGCTGGTGTGTATATGGTAGCAAGGACCAATGTTCTTTTCACCCTGGCTCCTACTGCGTTACTGGTTTTGGTATTAATGTCTGCGGCCACTGCCTTTATAGCGGCAACGATTGGTATCCTGCAGAATGATATCAAGAGGGTCCTTGCTTACTCTACTGTAAGTCAGTTGGGATATATGTTCATAGGTGTGAGTGTGGCTGCATACGGGGCAGGGATATTTCATCTTATGACCCACGCCTTTTTCAAGGCCTGCTTGTTCCTTTGCGCCGGTTCTGTAATTCACGCCATGGGCGGGGATCAGGATATGAGGAGTATGGGCGGCCTTTGGAAGAAGATACCCATCACATATATCACCATGCTTTTTGCAACCATAGCGATTTCAGGTATTCCTCCTTTTGCAGGGTTTTTCAGTAAGGACGAGATCCTCTGGAAGGCCTTCACGTTTCCGTATTATCCTGTTGTAGGTAAGATAGTCTGGTTTATTGGCGTTCTTGCCGCTGGAATAACGGCCTTCTATATGTTCAGGCTTATTTTCATGACCTTCCATGGTAAGTTCCGCGGTACCGAAGAACAGGCCCATCATTTACATGAATCGCCATTAAGCATGACAGGTCCCCTGATGATCCTGGCTTTTCTCTCAGTATTTGGAGGCTGGTTAGGTATACCGCATGTAATCGGCAGCCTCTTTGGACATGTACCCAATGTCATGGAAAATTTCTTTGAGCCGGTATTTGCTAACTCACATGAAATAATTGCCGCCTATGCAGGCGTGCATCACCATTCCACTGTTGTAGAGTGGGGCCTTATGGCCGGCTCGGTGGCTATTGCCATTGTCGGTATTTCCCTGGCTTATCATATCTATATTCGTCGTGCTGACGTACTTCCAGGAAAGCTTGCCGAGACCTATTCCATATATCACAAGCTTGTCTATAACAAATACTTTGTTGATGAAATATACTACTACGTGATTGTCCTTCCGTTTTATTATCTCTCAATGTTCTTCTGGAAGTTCGTGGATGCGTTCATCATCGACGACATAGGAGCGAATGGTCAGGCGTGGTGGGTACAAAGGGGATCAGGTGCGTTAAGGCTGGTCCATAATGGTTATGTGCAGACCTACGGGGCATTTATGCTCCTTGGACTTGTTGTAATGCTCTGGTTTTTCATTGTGTAAAATGTGTAAAATCGGCTGGATTTTAATTTATGGAACAGGGCCTGGAAAGAGCAGTTATGGAGTACAACAAAACAAAAGGATCGAAGGGTAGATTATGAATGCTCCCATATTAACCTATGTAACCTTCCTACCTCTGTTGGGAGTACTGGCTATTCTCTTTATCCCACAGCGGAGTGAATCAGGGAAGAATGCAATTCGCTGGGTATCAATGGTAATATCCACATTGGTGTTTTTTGTATCGCTGAGATTGTACTTTAGTTTTGACCCGGACGTGGCAGGGTTCCAATTCATTGAGAAATATACATGGATCCCCAGCTATGGCATTACCTATTTTATGGGTTTGGATGGTCTTGCATTCTGGCTTGTACTTTTGACTACCTTTCTTACTCCGCTTACGATCCTCTCCACTTGGACGGCTATTACAAAAAGGGTCAAGGAGTTCCAGATTGCGATGCTGGTCCTTGAGACAGCAATGCTCGGGACATTTGTATCTCTGGACCTTTTTCTCTTCTATGTATTCTGGGAAATTATGCTCATACCCATGTGGCTAATCATAGGTGTGTGGGGCGGAGAACGAAGGATCTATGCTGCAATCAAATTCTTCCTGTTTACTGCAGTCGGCTCTTTCCTCATGTTGGTGTGTATCATCGGCCTTGTTTATTTCCATAATCAGCAAACCGGTGAGCTGACCTTCAATCTGCTTTCTCTATACAATACGAATCTGGCAAGGATGTATGAAATACTATTCTTTGGTGCCTTTGCCCTGGCATTTGCAATCAAGGTCCCGATGTTTCCGTTCCATACATGGTTGCCGGATGCCCACGTTGAAGCACCAACTGCCGGGTCAGTAATTCTGGCAGGCATTCTTCTGAAGATGGGTACGTATGGATTTTTCCGGTTTGCAATGCCGCTTTTCCCTGAGGGGTCGGCTTTTTTTGCCCCGCTCATTATAGTCCTTGCGATAATAGGCATTATTTACGGGGCAATGGTGGCCATGGTGCAGCCGGATATCAAGAAACTGGTTGCGTATTCTTCCGTATCTCACCTTGGTTACTGCATGATCGGGCTTTATGTTTTGAACCGTCATGGCGTGGAAGGGTCGATCCTCCAGATGATCAACCACGGCATTTCAACCGGCGCCTTGTTCCTCTTGGTAGGTGTAGTTTATGAAAGACGCCATACCCGTATGATTGCGGAATATGGAGGGATTTGCAGGCCGATGCCTATCTATGCCTCTATCTTTTTCCTTATAACCCTGTCAAGTGTAGGATTTCCTACTACTAACGGGTTTATTGGTGAATTTCTTATCCTGTTAGGGGTCTTTGAGGTGAATAAGGCTGCTGCTGTATTGGCAGCTACTGGTGTGGTCCTTGGTGCAGTTTATATGTTGTGGATGTTTCAGAGGGTCTTTTACGGTAGGGTCTCAAACCCCAAGAACGAAAAACTTAAGGACTTGAATCGCAGGGAATTGGCCTATCTCCTACCTCTGGTTGCACTGGTATTCTGGATAGGCCTGTATCCCAATTTCTTCCTGAGCAAGATGCACAGCTCAGTGGATCACTTTATCAGTCAGGTCAAGATCTCTGCTGAACCTGCGTCCCCGGGTGCGGTTGTGGAGCATCATGCCTCTGTTGACAAGACGCCTTTATCTGTGAGTGTAGCTAAGGAGTAATGAATATGAGCGACCTCGGATTTTCCTTTAGCCTGAGTCAACTATGGCAGGTAGCTGGGGGACAAATAATCCTCATTATTGCCGGCCTCGTGCTTATTTTTGTTGATCTATGGCTTTCAAGAGATAAAAAGTCGGACCATGTAGTGACAATGGGGTGGCTCACAGCTCTGAGCTTTTTGGTCGCTTTGTGGTACATGATTGGCCAGGAGTGGACACTCAATGAAATAGTAGTGATGGGTGTTTTCTCTACAGAGAAGTTTGCCGTTTTCGTGTCAGCCATAGTCTTGATGGCAGGCATATTCGCGAGCCTTATGAGTATAGGCTATCTGCGGAACAATCAACTAGTCAGATCAGAATATTTCATACTCCTTTTGTTTGCGGTTTATGGCACCATAGCCATGGTCCAGTCAGTTGATCTGCTTATGATGTTCATTGCTCTTGAGGTGATGTCTCTTTCGATATATGTCCTGGCTGCATTCCTGAAGAATTACAGGAAGTCACAGGAGGGGGCCCTTAAGTATTTCCTTCTTGGGAGCTTTGGGTCTGCGTTCTTCCTTTTCGGGGTTGGACTGATATATGGCTTGACCGGTACTGTCAATATCACAAAGATCGCTCAAGTGCTGTCCACAGGTCCTCTTCTTGAGAACCCAGGGGTGCTTGTTGCTATGGCTATGCTGATGTCAGGGCTGTTCTTCAAAATGGCCCTTGTACCCTTCCATATGTGGACCCCGGATGTCTATGAGGGTAGCCCGGCGATTATAACCGGGTTCATGGCGACAGCGGTGAAGGCAGGGGCCTTCGGGATATTTATCAAGCTCTTGAGTATTACTTTTACTCCGATTCTTGCGCACAGCGGTCAACCTGAGTTTCAATCCACAGTCAACCTGGCAGCCTTGGCAGCATATTGGAAGCCACTGCTGTGGTGGTTGGCCCTTATTACCATGTTTGTGGGCAACCTGGTTGCAGTGTCCCAACAGAACGTGAAGCGCATGCTGGCCTATTCTTCCATTGCTCATGCCGGGTATATGGTTTTAGGAATCCTTGCAGCCAATGATGAAGGTCGCATGGGTGTACTGTTTTATCTTTTCGCATACACGCTCATGAACTTTGGGGCCTTTGGTGTGCTCTATCTGTTTGATGGTCAGGAAGGAAAGGCCCAGACCCTGGAAGATTATCGGGGGTTGGGGTTCAAGTATCCTGCTCTCAGCTTCCTGATGTCCCTGTTCCTGGTTTCCATGGCGGGACTTCCTCCCACTGCCGGTTTTATCGGTAAGTTCTACTTGTTCGCAGCGGCCATAAAAGAAGGATATTTGCTGCTTGCAGCGCTGGGTATATTGACCTGTGTTATCGGGGCATATTACTACCTGCGGGTAATATGGATGCTGTATATGGTGGAGCCGTCCAGGGAGGTCGTGGCCGGCAGAGTTGGGGTTACTTCAATGATCGCATTGATTGCTGCTGCTCTGGGGATCATGTATTTTGGAATATTACCCGAAGGGCTGTCACAAGTGGCTAACATTGCCCAGCAAAGCCTTGCAATGGTCTTCTAAACAACAGTTGACTTAACTAGCACAGGAAGAAGGACCACCCGGAAGGTGCAGTAGAGTTTTGGCCTCCGTGGTCTAATTCTGTACCAGCGGCTTTTAAAAACACTTCATTCCATGTCCTCTTGGGATATAAGGTCAAGTTCAGTGTAGGGCCGGGAATTTGGTTTTTATTGGCTTTATCCCAAGTCTGTTGTATTTCTTCTGATAATTTCTGGATATCCCCATTTTCGCTCCAGTTTTGTATAGTTGTGTTTGAAATGGCCTTAATAAGGGAGGTAAGGCCGTTATTGATTTTGTCTGATTCTCCTGGCTTTATATTGGGATCAAGGGGTAATACCAGGTCCAATAGATCTACAGGAGCCTCTCTGGGCTGTAAGGCTTCATAGGCATTATCGACCAGATCCTTTACTGTAATACTTTCCCCGATTGGCCACGGCCCTGGGTCAGTGTATTTTTGCCACAACAATGCCCAGGCCCTCAACCGATCCTTGGCCATGAGGAGGGGCTCTATAATAGGAGAGTAAGGGGCTTTTGGGGAACCCTGGGAGTCGTTGAGTTCCATCGGATCTTTCAATATCGACTTAAGTTTGTCTTCGTGTATTATCATCTTGTCAAAGTCTGTTTGCAATTCGTCATTACGTCTATCCAGATCCAATGAAAGTTGAAGAAATATCCTGGCATCCAGGAGCTGGTCAGGGACTTCAGTGCCCCTTAATGTATTTAGAATTCCTTGTAGAGATTCTTCCTCGCCTTTGGCAGCACGTATTAATGTAGAGGCTGGAATCTTTTCTCCCAAGCCCATCTCTTCTGCCCATGATTTCCAATTGCTGATAAGGCCGGTGAACCAGCCGAGTCTGTCTCCCAGAGGGGCTGGTGCAGTAGCCTCAATTTCCATGGAGCAGTTACTTGATGGGGAAGGTAGGTTAATATCCTCTTCTGTAGGTACCAACAAAGTCAGTTTGGAGAATACCTGGTCAAGCCGCAGCATTGTATCCCGGCGTAGGTAGCTCGCCGGATATAACAGTCCATGTAAAATATTCATGTTATTGTCCTTTATGATTGGTGTTGGCTGATTGTCTTTGGGACAGATATTTCTCAGATTATATGTTAATAGGAAATTTAGTATATTATGACCTGTTATTGCAAGATAGAAAAATCGTATGCTTTAGTAGAATACATAGTCAGTAATGGTATGTATGAAAAATCGGTCTTTACTTTATTTACTATTTGAGGTTATGATTTAAAAATAGTGATGCTGAACATGAAAGGCAAACAGAAAAAATCTAATCCTCAGCGACGGATTAATTACGGTATTTATGCTAAAATTCGTAGTTATATTGCCCTGTTGCCCCAGTTTTTAGGGCTGTTGCTAAATCTGTTGAGGGACCCAAGGGTCTCCTCTACTGATAAGGCTATATTGGGGGCTACTGTTGCTTATATGCTAAATCCGGTTGATTTGGTACCTGACTGGATTCCTTTTGTAGGGCTGGTTGACGATGTTTACCTGGTGGCCATTGCTTTGTTGCGTTTAGTTCTCAGGGTTGACGAGAATGTGCTTAAAGATAACTGGAGGGTGCGTGATGATCTGATTCCCATTCTGAGAAAGGTGGCTGATGGGGCTGTGGCTTTTTTGCCGGCTCGTATTCGCCGGTCTATCTTTGCGAGGGTTGACAGATAAGAAACGTTGAGGGGGGGATAAACCATGTCTGGTTCTCGAAAGATGCAAATAGATATGCCCTGTGGGGTTTTCTATAATCTGTTCAATATAATACTGGATCTTAACGGGACAATTACAGTTGATGGCAGTTTTGTTGACGGTGTTGTCGAGCGACTAAAGGAAATATCGGAAATAATGGATGTTCATGTACTGACGGCAGATACAGGTCAAACTCTTGACCAGTTGACTGATCAGTTGGTGGAGGAGTGTGGTATAAAGATCCATCAACTGGAATCCGGTAGGGGCGATCTGCAGAAACTTGCTTTTTTGGAAGAACTTGGTCGTGATAAGACCGTGGCTATTGGCAATGGCTGTAATGACGCCCTGATGTTGAGAGAGGCCAAGTTGGGTTTGTGCGTAATTGGTAAAGAAGGGGCCTCGATTGATGCCTTGATGGCAAGTAATGCCGTTTTCTTCAACATCTGTGATGCCCTGGATATTTTACTCAAACCTAAACGAATGATAGCCACCTTGCGCAAGTAATTTCCTGCCTTCCTTTCTCAAAGAACTACTCATTGATGCCCAAAGCATTAACTATGATGGGTTCCAGTTCGGCCTTGGTTACCATCCCGGTGTAGTGTTTGAGAATTCGATGATCCCTGTCAATCAAGAAAGATGCTGGAAGGGCATAAATATTTCCATAATCCCTTATCACCTTTGATGTGGCAAGCAGTATAGGGTAGTTAATCCTTAATGCCTTCGCAAATCCCGGAAGGATTCTTTTCCCATCCTGGTCTACGGATATCCCAATAACGGCAAAACCTTTTGAACCATATTGATTTTGCAGAAGAACAAAGTCAGGGATTTCTACTCGACAGGGAGGACAATTGGTGGAAAAGAAGTTTATGAGCACTACCTGTCCTTTATATTCCGAGAGATTTACGGATTCGTCTTGGAGATTTAGAAGCGTAAAATCAGGGGCCTTGGAAGGATCAGCACTGCCCTGGCAGGCTGGTAACAAAATTGCCCCTACCAGAGATAAAAAGACGCAATTAAATATCCGTTTAAGGAAGGCGTGGTTAGTCATCATGCTCAACTTCGTAAGCGTTCACTGAGCGTTGAAATTGGAAAATAGAAATTGGAAATTTGGCCTTCATGCTTTTGTTTCGACTTTCCAATTTCAAGTTTCAAGCCGTGATTAGCCTTAAGCATCAAAGGACTCGATCCTGTTTACTATACGTAGCAGGACTTCAACTTCCTTCTGAAGCAGAGTTTTGCCCTTTTCAAGAGAAGCCTTCGAAGGATCACCCCATACGCCTCCGGGCCAGAACCTTTTTTTATTTCTGGCCAGGATGGGTGTGGGAAAGGAGGGATACTCTTCAGGGCTTGTACCATCTATGTGCGCCGGCCTCAGGTGGAGCATTAATGAGGTCTCGACCTCGCCAGCATGCGAGTCATTCTCTGTTTCTACAATTCCATCGGGAATTTCAGCTATCAGATCAAGGATAGATAATACTGCCACTCTGCTTTCCTCAAGGTTGGACAGTATCGCTTCTCCTGCACCCGTAAGGGCAGCCATGTGAGTGCCGCCGGCGTGACCGGAAAGGAGCACAAAATTTCTCAGTCCTTGATTATAAAGTGATGTGGCAAGTTCTACAGTAAGCCTTTTCAAGGTATCTCCGGATATTGTAATTGTACCGGCATGTTGACTTGTGCTTCTGCAGAGCCCGTACCACACTGGTGGCGCAACGAAAAGAGGACGATGCTTGCTGGTTTCCTTGGACAGTTCATACGCATGGATCGTATCGGTCCCCAGTGGTAGATGCTGTCCGTGTTCCTCGACGACACCAAAGGGAACTATAATAGTGCGGGTTTTAGTTAGCCCTTCTATAAAGGCCGGCATGGTAAGTTCTTCTATAATCATGGTGGAAATCTACTTATTGTGCTGAAATCTGTCAATTCGTTTTAGCAGTCAAAGGGGATAGAA
>CAZPBZ010000034.1:0-9908 GCA_964584765.1 uncultured Thermodesulfobacteriaceae bacterium | reverse complement strand
CCTGGGTACGGCTGTATGGTAACATCACGCCTACGTTTGCCGCCAATCCGTATGCGTACTCAAATACCCTTATCGCATTGGCCGACTGGGTCCTGATGGCTGTCTGCATAGCCGTTTCCCCCAGTTGGGCCAACACAGACATGATTCCGCTGAAAAAACCCAATCTGCGGCGTTGCTTCAATTTACCAGTCTGCCTGTGCGTTGCACGCAGACAGGTCATTGCGACGCACAATATCAGCATTCACCATTCAGCATTGTCTTAAAGGGATGCATCCCAGGCTTTTTGAACAGAATCATATTTCAGGCTTTTTGCAGTGTAATCAGACATATAATAGTTGAGGGTTGGCTGCGAACAAACATATTAAGTCAGTGATTAATTGTTTCTTCATTCACTTCCACCTCAAGCTCGAAAAAACTGGTACCGCAATCGTAGCATTTAACATCTATCCTATTCTCGTCCTGCAATGAAACGTAGATCTCATCACATCCGCAGGAACATGGAGCTTTTATTGACTCTTTTATAACTTCTTTAATAGACGAATAAAGCGTGGCCTGTATATCTGGATCATATACTATTTTCACTTTGTAGCCTCCAAAAAATGCGCCGAACAAGAGCAATAACTGTCAGCAAGTGCGCATTGGTCCTGCATCATACCAACGCGATTAGAGAATTGTAAAGGATTTTGATGCCATTTCGACAAAATATGGGGCTACGGCCCGGCATTGGCATTGGATGTGATTTCATTTCCTTATTGACAAATTTCAAAAGCTCAATTATGAGATGATCCAGTAAATCATCATTTATTCATTCATTAATTATATTAAGGAGGAATATGCGGTATGAGTAGTAGAAAAGTATTATCTTTGTTGGTTGCAGTTCTTTTTGGCCTCATAATGGCAGGCGTGGCCGCGGCAGCCGATAAAGGACCAGAGACCATTACATTTAAGTGCGAGAAAAAGGGTGATATTGTGTTTGGCCACGCCAAACACCAGGAAAGTGCTACCTGTGGAGACTGTCACCACTCCAAAAGTCCCGATGGAAAGCAGGTTCCATATGTTGAAGGTCAGAAGGTGGAAAAATGCGGTACCTGCCACACTGCCGAAATGACTGAACCAACTCTAAATAGCAGCAAGAATGCCCTGCACAAGAACTGCAAAGGGTGCCATATGGCTGCAGTGAAGGAGGGTAAGACCGCCCCGACCAAGTGTGCCGAGTGCCATCCTAAAAAGGCGGCTACAGAATAAGTATTTTGTAGTACGCATATATATTGGCAATATTAAAAGGCCTGCCGGTTCATAATCGGCAGGCCTTTTGAGTTTTTGGTCATACAAAAGGCCAATAATCCTTAAGGATATCAATTACATCTTCTATCACGTGTGGTCCGGGCCCTGGATTATCCAACCTGGAGACAGTATCACTGTCCAGAACGCTCATGCCCTTACATTCATCTAAAACCGCGAGCACGCCATCTCTAAGCCCTGTAAAGTTATAACCTCCTTCAAGGCAGAATAGTATCCGGCCCTTACAGCACGACTCTGCAAGATTGAGTAAAACCCTTGACATATAGGCAAAGCCGTTTGCAGTGACTTCCATGCCTCCCAGGGGATCATCCTGATAAATATCAAACCCGGCTGAAACTAATATGAAGTCTGGAGAAAAGGTTTTACCTATGGGCACGAGCACGCGATTGAAAATGGCAGCAAAGTCCTCATCTCCGGCACCATGGCTCAAAGGCACATTTACAGTAAAGCCCCTTCCATCGCCTTCACCTATTTGATCTGCTCTGCCGCTTCCAGGATAGTAGGGATACTGGTGGGTAGAAAAGTATAATACGCTGGAATCATTGTAAAAGCTGTGCTGGGTACCGTTCCCGTGATGAAGATCCCAGTCTGCGATCAAGACCCGTTCACAACCAAGGACCTGTCTCGCATAATGAGCGCCAAGGGCCACATTATTAAAGATGCAAAAGCCCATTGCACGATTTCTTTCTGCATGGTGGCCCGGAGGGCGTACCAAGGCAAATCCATTTTGCGCATCAGGCCCAGCTATTTCATCCATGGCGGCAAAAACTCCTCCAACAGCCAGGCAAGCTGCTTTCCACGAGCCTGCGCTTGTAGCTGTATCCGGATCCAGCCGGTAGAAATCTCTGCCGGCGGTCTTGGCTATCTTGTCTATGTAATCACCTGTGTGATTCCATAAAAGCTCATCCCGGTCGGCTGATCTTGGGACAATGGTCTTGAACCGGCCTTTGACATCTTCCTGGTCTAAACGCTCATAGATAACCCTCAGGCGATCAGGTGATTCCGGATGACCAGGCCCCTGGTCATGCTCAAGGTATCCGGGATCTCTAATTACTATCGTCGAAGCCATTTTCAGGGCAGACACTTCTTGCACCGGCAAAAACCCTCCTTGCAGGCATCGGATCGTGACTTAAAAATTATCCGGCTTGATTTACTCATTTTTTCCCCATAAGGACATGAGGGCCTATGAAAGCGGAGGGATTGGCTATTGCCTATATAATAAGGTTCAGGCCTGACCGGCGGAATTGACCATATACCACGCCCGGCGTCTATGGCCTCTCTCTGTGCAGCAAGCAATCTCTTGCTGAAAGGCGAACCTTTCTCAGAAAAACACACAAAGGCCATACCCTCACGGACAAGTATCTCATTGACCATTCGACCATCAGGAAGAAATACATAAGCCAACAGCCGGCCGAAGCGATCCCTCTTTTCATCATCCTGAACCAGCCTGACAAGCCTGCCCTGGACCAGCTGCCTGTTACGCTTGGTGGCTGCCCATCCCAAGGGCTCTCCGGGTTTGTCCTTGTGAGGTATCTCAGGAGAATTAATCCCCCTATAGCGTACCCTTGTTCCTTTTTTAAGGACTATGGTGTCGCCATCAATGACGTAGCTCACAAAAGCGCTTTTCTCTGCAAAGGATAACCCAATGGAGGCAAGAAGCCAGATGCTCACCAGAACAACTGTCATTACGGACAATCCGGCCCTTGTTCCCATGTTAGAGCCCCCTTAGCTTCACCTAAGTCGAGCGATTAGCTGTTAGTAGCCATTAGGGTTAGCTTTGAAAAATAAAGACATTGCGTTAATTATAAATAACACCCAACGGGTGCAAGTTTATAATAGCAAAACATCCTATAATCATTAAACTAATAGCTAAACGCTAATAGCTAACAGCTCAATTTAAGTTTCAGTAAGACGCCGCAAGGCCTCCAGATATCGCTGACGGGTCTTTTTTGCGATATCTGCAGGAAGCTCAGGTCCTGGTGGCTTTTTATCCCATGAAATGGACTCCAGGTAGTCTCTCACAAACTGCTTGTCAAAACTCGGCTGTGATCTGCCCGGGCTATAGTCCTCAGCAGGCCAGAATCTGGAAGAATCAGGGGTCAAGACCTCGTCAATCAGTATAAGCTCTCCGCCGGATATGCCGAGCTCAAACTTGGTATCAGCAATTATCACTCCTCTTTCTCTCGCATAATCTGCCGCTATTTTGTAAAGCCTGATGCTGATATCCCTGGCCTTTTCGGCAACATCTTTGCCAAGCAGCTTTCGGACCTGTTCAAAGCTTATGTTTTCGTCGTGAGAACCGACATCAGCCTTAGTGGAAGGCGTGAACATGGCATCCGGAAGCTGCTGCGACTCAAGCATCCCTTCAGGTAGATTGATACCACATAAAGAACCTGTCCGGAGATAGTCTTTCCAGCCGGAGCCTGCAATATATCCCCTGACTATACACTCAATAGGCAAGGGCTTTGCCTCTTTGACCAACATGCTGCGGTCCTCAAGGGACTTTGAAAATGGTTTTAACTCTTCTGGAAACTGAGCTACATCTGTCTGAATCAGATGATTCGGCACCAGGTCTTTTAATTTCTCAAACCAGAACAGGGACATCTGAGTAAGGATGCAACCCTTTCCCGGTATGGGCGTAGGAAGAACAACATCAAAGGCAGAGAGACGATCCGTTGCTACGATCAGCAAGCACCCCCCCACTTTGTAGATGTCTCTCACCTTTCCCCTGTGCAACAGATGAAGGCCGGGGAAATCCGTTTTGAATAGGGACATAGATTTATCTCCAGTTATTAGAAACCAGATTAGCCAATAAATAGAAGCATGGCAATCATCCGGTGTGCTGTTTTCTATCTATACACAGTAAAAACAACTCCACACTCTCCGGCCTGGAACTCTTTGGCTTGACCACACGAACTGACCTGAAACTCTCTCTGCATTTGTCCCGGAAGGAAGGGAAATCCTCCCCCTGGAAGACCTTGCAAAAAAAGGTGCCCCCTGGTTTCAGCAACTCTCCGGCCAAAACTAAAGCTCGCTCTGCAAGAGCTACAGACCTGAAATGATCCACATCCTTGTGACCAGTAGTCTTGGGGGCCATATCGCTGAGCACAACGTCGAAATAAGGGGAAATCTCTCTGAGCTTTGAGAGTTTGAGATCATAGACATCTCTCTGCAATAGGCAGATATTATCTGCCATTACACCAGGCTTTTGGATATCAACTGCCACAACCATGCCCTTCGGCCCTGCCACTCCGGCTGCATACTTTGACCAGGAGCCCGGATATGCTCCAAGGTCCAGGACGGTCTGACCTGGCCTCAGGAACCCGTATTTCTTCTGGGCCTCTTCCAGCTTATAAACCGAACGGGCCGGAAAACCATGCTTCTTGGCCTTTTTAAAATAATGATCCTGGACCTTTTTCACCTATGAGCCATCACCCATGAGCTATGAGCTATTTTCACGGTAACCATCAATAAGTTCCGCAAGATGTAACACCCTGGGACCCCCGGTTTGATGAGCAGTCCCTGCCCTCCACTGCAGCAGACATCCTGAGCATGTGGTAACTACAGTGGATGCGCCTGTCCTGTCCAATGCAGAAAGCCTCTTCTCGAAAATCTGCCAGGCAAGCTCAGGATTTCCAATACTAAAGAGCCCCCCCTGTCCACAGCATTCATGAGACATTGGCCTGAAGGCATCTGAGAACATCCTGTCCAGCAGCCCTTCGCTTTCCCCTACGCCGCCCAGATCGAAGCGTTGGTGACATGGAGCATGATACGTCACTGTGACCGACCTGTCCCTTGACTCTCTGAGAGGTAATACCTTTAGCTCAACTACAAGCCGGCTGAACTCCATGACCTTATCTGCCAAATTGCCGGCAACTTCTTTTTTTGGATCTTTTCCACTGAACAATTTTGGCCATTCTTTAATCATGGAGGCACAGGCAGCGCATCCAGTAACGATGAAATCCGCCCCCGCCTTTTCAAAGGCCTTAAGATTTTGAAGGACGAGTTCTTTCGCGGTTTCCTGCGCACCTGCTGACCATGCAGGCATACCGCAGCACCCCTGTCCCAAAGGTACCAGCACCTTGCCCCCTAAACACCGGATCATGGCCTCAGCCACCTCTGGATAGAGGTAGTTCTGAACGCATCCCAGAAAAAGGGCTATTCTGGGTCCGGGCCTGGAATCAACCCCGCAACTCGGATCAAGCAACCTGAAATGCCTTCTGGAAAGGGCCGGCCTTTGCGCAAGAGAAGGCATTTCAAAATGAAGGGGCTTTTCATCCCGTGAAGTCCGGCCTGTAAGGCCAAGCAGGCGCCAAACAAGGCCGCTTGTGCCGGGAATACCGCAGAAGAGCTTTGCCAGCAAGGGAGTCATCCTGCGACTCCTGAGGATATCCCAAAGCCACCAGGGAGTGGAAAGCCCTTTGGCGTAGCTTGCCCCCCTGGCACTTCTGACCAGGGCATTTAACTCCACCCCGGCAGGGCATATATAACCACAGGCTCCGCACTGAAGACAATCTTTTAAGGTCTCAAGCACCTTGAACGGAAGCAAATTTTTCCCAAGACCTTTATCTTCTGGAACAAAATTTAGGCCTTCGCCAATAATTTCCGTAATAAGTCTGTATTTTCCCCTGGGGGAAAAGCGCTCATGTCTGGTTACGTCATATACCGGGCACACAGAGAGGCATGCACCGCACCTGACGCATCTGGTTCCGGCATCACTTCTGTCACCAGATAACCGGCCTTCAGTTTTCCGGAGATCATTCAGGCTCTCTCACCTCTGGAACAGGTTTTGTCCACTCTCATGCCTTCTCCATTCAGAACTCACGAATCAACGGCTTAGTTTTTCGGTAAACCCTGGACCTTTGAACCCTGAACCCCTGAACGGCTACTAAGGTATTTCTGTTTTAACTTTTTTATTTTCCTTGTTGCAGCTTCATCCACAGGAAGACTTGCCTCTAACTGATGCAGCTCATTATCCAGCCTCTGTATGCCTCCCTCGGAACTGAGCTTCACCCCAACTTTTCCTACTGACCTGCCCTTTATATCACCCCTCAAAAGGTAAGTACTTCCCACTTTTAGTGGCTGATAACGCTGTTTACCCGGACCACTTTCGATAATAATATCTATGCCATCAACAGTGCTTGGCAGCTTCCTGTCCTCAAACTCACCAAGGTTTGACAACAACACTATTACATCGACCCTGTTCTTAAGCTCCGGGACCAGGGACTTAAGCAGGGCTGAAGGATCGAGTACCTCTACACCGTCTGCCTTGATCCTCTGGTTCAACTCAGGAGACGTGACGGCAAGGACGCCTACTTTCGTACCATTAACATCAAATATCCCATAGGACTCAAATACGGCCTTACCTTTGTAACGCAGGTTTGAAGATAAGGGCCTCAAACCCCTTTTTTTGGTCTCTTCCAGCAAAAACATGGTTGAGCCTGCAAGATCTCCTTTGCCCACACAAAGGGCCGTGTAACCCATATCACGATAGAAATCCAAAAGAAGCCCTGCATTGGCAATTGCCGCTTCTGAAGGTGCTGCTTCATTCCTGAAAAGAAAATTACCAGCGTCTAAAAAAAGGAGATTACTATTGTCTTGCGCATTATCACGGATCCACCGGACCCGCCGGGCGATTCCCCCGATCTCTTTTCCCCCTCAAGCAATACACGGATCAAGATAACCCAGGGTATTTCCAGTATAAAACAGAGTAAATTCCTTTGTACGTTCCTGAGAATCCGCCAAGGCTGATCCGGCTGAAAAAAAGGATATAATAAATGCGAATAAAACAAAAACTATTATATTTCTGATCCTGCTCATCATAATGTCTCCTTATTTGAAATTTTCTCCAAGTAACTGCCTCATCCACCAACTTGCCCAGTGTTCCTTTAAAATGGCACCGGCAAGGGCCCTGGCCCTTTCTGATTTTAACCTGTCTTTTACATAGGGTATCCAAAGCGCTGCATCACTGCTTCCAGTATCCAAATGTTCTTTAAGAGAAAGTAACATATCGAGATGATCCGCGTCATGGGCCAATACTGACTCTGTGGTCTTACAATCCCTGAACTCTGATAACAGATCCGCTATCTCTTCACCGCCTGGAAGTCCTTGAATCATTTCTGTGATTGCTGATTTTTCATCTATAGTCACATACCGCTTGTGTACTGCGTTGGCATCCCCGGTCCTGGCCTCGGGGAGATCATGTACCAGGCATAGCTTCAAGAGTCTTTCCATATCCACTCCGGGGACATCTCTTGCCAGCATCATAGCGCTCAGGATCACACCAAACGTATGGGCAGCCACTGATTCCCTGCCCTTACCCAGAAACGGATAGCCTGTTCGCCACGTATGTTTGAGCATTGACCCTTCAAAAAGAAAACGGGCTATCTTCTCCCAATTTGTCTCTTTATCATCCATTGTCACTCCATTGAAATAAAACGAAAAATAAGCGTCTCTAACAATACTCTGTGGGAAGCCTGACCTCCTTTGAACTCAAGATCCATTTCGGCCATAGAAGCCAGAAAATCCAGCATCCGGTCCAGATCAAAACCATGTGCCTGCAGGCTCAATTTGTAAAGTGCATATGGATGAGCACCTTTGAACACGGCAGGAAGGGCATCTCCCAGGTTCTCCTTTATCTCAGGTAATATCTCGTCTCTGAAAGTCTCGTACTCCAATTTCTTAACTGCTTGAATGCCTGGTCCATATTCAAAAACTGCCCTTAAGATTATCATCTTCCGCAGAAAATTTGCAATGGTCGTAAGTATTGCAAGGGGATGGATTCCTTGACCCAGCAGATAACTCAGGCTGTTGAGGCATTTGCCCAGGTCCTTTTCGCCGATGGCGCCAGTAAGCTTGTATAACTCCTCATCCTTGTGTCTTACAACCAGCTCGCAGACGTCCCCAGCCTTTATCCTGACACTATCTCCTGCCTGGGATACGAGCTTCTGGACCTCTGTCTTCAGACCCACAAGGTCTTCATGACCAACCCGATCCATAATGGTCTCAATGGCCTTAGGCTCTATTTCTTTGCCCTTTTCTCTGATTAAACTCCTGATAAAGCCCCTCGCAAAATCTGCCCCGCCTTTCTTATCCTTCTTTTCTTTATCAAGGTCCACCACAGGCCCATGCTTTTTGAGCTCCTTGTATAAGGAGCACCTTCTATCCACTACCTCGGATTCAATAATTATAACTGAGCGGGACGGATCGGCCCTCTGGGCAAGCCAAGAAAGAAGTCGATCTCCCGAGCCCGTATGTATGGGCTCTATACTTTCCAGGTCTTCACCATGGTCTTTAAGGAATTCTGATAAATTCTCAATGCGTAAATCCTTAGGCCAATCCAAAACCTCTTTCATCTGTCCTGAAGAAAGTCCTATGAGCTCCTTTGGATCTATCTTCAAATCAGAAAAAATTCGTGAAATGAGTTCCTTTGCCCGATCATCATCACCTGCTTCAATGGCCGCCAGGGTTTTCTTCCATCTGGTCTTTGTAGTATCTGCGGATACCAGTAAGGGCAGGTCCTGTACTAAGATCACCTTGCGCCCCGGGAAAAAACCTCTGGTCTCCAAAAGCTCAAGCAACCTGCCCTCTGAAAAAAAATCAGGAGATAAAATCTCGAAGTTGAAATCTTTCACCTCATCAGAAACCAGGCAATCTATTAATTTATTTATCTGAGGATGGATAATAGGCCTGTCACCTATAAACAGATAAACAGGATATACATCTCCGGCCTCTGCCTTTTTAATGACCTCTTCGACCTGGCTGAGATATTTTTTTGAGGTAAGGTTCATGTTTGGTAACAAGAATCACCAACACCAGTTTTTTTAGTCATAGCATTATCTCCTATTACCCCGAAATAGTTGAATGTTAAAGCGCAGGCAGCGGGTCGGCTGAAGCGACTTGTTTCAACAACCGGATAAGATCGTGGTTCGTTCCACTCACACAATCTATCCTTATTCGTTAGCGCAGTATGTTGATTTTACAGAGATATTTGAAGTTTCTAAATAATTTCTTGAGTAAACCTTTTTAATAAAATGTCTTCGATGTTTTGCCTCGAATCAAGTACCGACAAGACAAATACTGTTGAATCGGAGATTCGATACATCACTCTCCATGGCGGAATGACCATTTCTCTATACTGAGTAATGCCATGGTCGTATAACTCTGGAACAATGCGACACCTTTCAGGAAAGAAGTATAGTTCAGAAACCTGCTTTTTTATTTTCTTTAATATTTTGAGAG
Organism: uncultured Thermodesulfobacteriaceae bacterium; assembly: GCA_964584765.1. Classification (GTDB taxonomy): domain Bacteria; phylum Desulfobacterota; class Dissulfuribacteria; order Dissulfuribacterales; family UBA3076; genus UBA3076. The sequence goes on along the minus strand of CAZPBZ010000034.1, from coordinate 365 downwards.
CGTTACCTGGGCTATTTTGGGCGATATATTTGAGAATTTTCAAAAGATCATTTTCGGCTGTGTTAGCCCAAATAACTTCATAGTTTTTTCTCATTTTCTTTCAATTTTCTCTCGATATTTACGAAAACATCCTCTTGGGAGCTAGTATTCCCATTCTTGAGATCATCTTCTCCTTGAGAAATTAGCTTTAAAATACCAATGGCATTTCTCATATTTTCGTAACTTTCAGGGTCTTGCAAGACGGCTTTAGGTTCACCGTTTTGGGTAATGATAACAGGCCGATGGGTCTCGTTAATTTGCTTTAATACATCAGCAGTTCGACTCTTAAGGTAAGTAATTGGCTTTATATCGTTTATAATATTCAT
>CAZPBZ010000033.1:2550-10034 GCA_964584765.1 uncultured Thermodesulfobacteriaceae bacterium | reverse complement strand
CACCTTTGGCAATCCTGGTCACGCACGCAGACTATGTGAAGGCATTCAGGAAGCTGGGATAAAAAAACACTTCCTGGCGGATATCCGGTCTGATACTGTAGTACGTCATTTTGACCTGCTGCTGCAGTGGAAAGAAGCAGGACTGCGGTCAGTGATTATTGGCTTTGAAGAGATCAGCAACGAAGGTCTTCAGAAAATGAAAAAGGCCAACAACGTTGCAACTAACTCGGAAGCTATCCGAATATTGCACGATATAGGCATCACCATCGTAGGTGACTTCATCGTTTCTCCGGATTATAAAGAGGCCCAGTTTGAAACACTCGCAAGATACATTGAGGATAATGCCATTGACCTGCCGATGCTAACAGTGCTGACGCCTTTGCCCGGAACCCATTTGTACGAATCATGGAAAGATCAAATCGTCATTCACGATCTTGACTTTTATACTCTTACAAATGCGGTTGTCCCTACACGATTGGAAGAGGAGGTTTTTTACCAGAATTATGCCGGCCTCTTAAAGGCCTGTCACGCCAAGGCAAAAATATGACAAAGGTGGAAGGCTGAAGGTGGAAGGTGGAAGGTTTTTAGGGACAAAACTTAGGGCATTCGAGCGTTACTAGATGATTGATATACTTCAGCCTTTGGCCTTCAACCTTCAGCCTTCAACCTTCAGCCTAACTACCTGAGCAGTTACATTGGATGTTTATATAACTGATATTGCGGCTTTTCTGCCAAACAGTCCTGTCAACAACGATGAGATTGAAAAGATCTTGGGCATGGTGGACCAGGTATCATCTCGTATCAGGAAAATCATCCTGCGAAAAAATAAAATCCATCAAAGGTATTATGCCATTGATCCTGCCACTGGCCTGACAACACACACAAATGCCCAGCTTACGGCAGAAGCGATTCGCCAACTGAAGCCTTACGAAGGTTTTTCCCTGGATGATATCGAGTGCCTTTGTTGCGGAACATCCTCTCCGGATCAATTGATGCCTGGTCATGGATCAATGGTGCATGGAGAATTGGGAAATATCCCGTGCGAAGTGGTCAGCACTGCGGGGATCTGTCTTTCCGGAATGACAGCAATGAAATACGCATATATGACCGTGGCTATGGGGTTTACAAAAAACGCTGTGGCCAGCGGTTCGGAACTGGCCTCCTCCTTCATACGTAGCCGGTTCTTTGTACCAGTCAGTCAGAAGAAGGTCGAAGACTTAGACGAATCGTCTCCATTGACCTTTAACGCGGATTTTCTTCGTTGGATGCTCTCCGATGGAGCAGGCGCGGTCTTCCTGACCAATACCTTGCCGTCCGGCAAACTCGCCCTTAAGATCGATTGGATTGAGCATGTCTCTCATGCCAACCAGCTTGAAACCTGCATGTATGCCGGAGCAATAAAAGACGATAAAGGAAACATCACGGGATGGCGCGAGTTTCCCTCTCTACAAGAGGCGCTTAAAAAAGGCGCTTTTCTAATAAAACAGGATGCAAGACTCTTGAATCAAGAAGTCACCACAACGGCAGTGGAGCGCACACTGTCCAGTATCATCCAAAAGCATGTCCTTTCGCCGTCTGACATCAACTGGTTTTTACCCCACTATTCCTCTGAGTACTTCAGGCCGGAGCTTTATGACCATATGAAAAGCATCGACTTCGAGATCCCTCCGGAGAGGTGGTTTACCAACCTAGCTTATAAAGGAAACACCGGAGCGGCTTCTATCTATATCATTCTGAAAGAGTTTTTTAAATCAGACAGGATAAAAAGGGGCGACCGAATCCTTTGCTTCATCCCGGAAAGCGGAAGGTTCTCCATGTGTTACATGATGCTCACAGCGGTGTGAGACGGAGGGGCCTTGATCATCCTCACTACACATTAAAGCGTATATCTACAATATCGCCATCCTGCACAAGGTAGTTTTTGCCTTCAAGCCTCACCTTACCTGCCTTCTGGGCAGCGGAATGGTTGCCGCAGGCCATGAGATCGTCGTAGGATACCACCTCTGCCCTGATAAAGCCCTTTTCCATGTCGGAATGGATAGCCCCGGCAGCCCGCTGAGCAGGGGTGTCCTGCCGGATTGGCCAGGCACGGACCTCATCTTTTCCCACAGTAAAGAGAGAAATGAGGCCAAGGAGCTGATAAGATTCTTTGATTAAACGGAAAGTGGCGGGTTCTTCAAGGCCTATATCTTCCCTGAAGAGTTCTGCTTCCTCAGGTGAGAGCTGGGCTAATTCCATCTCGAGCCTTCCTTTAAGTTCTACAAGGACAATAGCATTAGGGATCTGCAGCTCTGTAGTACCAAGCTCTACCTCATCTCCGGTGTTAAGGACCACAATGCAGGGTTTTGCCGAGAGAAAGGCATAGCCCTTAAGAATTGGGGATTGAGCTATTTCCGGATATCCCCTTAACGCCTCTCCCCTTTCCATGATCTCTCTGGCCTTTTTAAGGAGTTCCAGTTCCTCGGGATTTCCCTTCCCGGCTTTAGTAATCTCCTTTTCCAATCTCTCAATCTTCTTTTCCAGGATGATAAGATCGGTGAGAATAAGCTCGGACTCCAAGGCGTCCAGATCCTCCTGCGGTCTGGGAGGCTCGCCGGACCGATCGAAGTTTCGAACCACATGTACCAGGGCGTCCACAGGATGAAGAAGTTTAAGGAGTTCATCCATTGAAGACTCCATACCCTCTCTGGCAGAGACAGTCCCACCTATATCCACATACTGCACCTGGGCATAGGTGGTCTTTTTGGGGTTGTACATGGATGAGAGCCTATCCAAGCGGCTGTCCGGCACCCTGACTACCGCCAGATTTGGGTCCTTTTTGCCCTTTTGGTAGGCAGAGACCTCTGCAACGCTTCCTGTGAGGGCGTTGAATATAGTGGTCTTACCAGAACCTGATATTCCGACTATTCCTATCTTCATGGGCTATATTTTTAGGCAGGGAGTTGGGTCTCCCTTGATTTTATCCAAGGCATGTTTAAGCACTGGAAGTATCACATCCATTCCCTGAATCACAGCCAAGGGGCTGCCTGGCAGATTGATAATAAGTGTTTTGCCCCGCACTCCGGCAACCCCTCTTGAGAGCATGGCCCTTGGTGTGAAATCAAGGCCCTTGATGCGGATGGCCTCCGCGATCCCGGGAACCTCCCGCTCTATTACGGACTTTGTAGCTTCAGGTGTGATATCCCTGGGAAACAATCCCGTGCCACCTGTTGTAACTATGATATCGACAGAAGTTCTATCTATCCATGTGATCAATATATCTCTGATATCTTGTACTTCGTCAGGGACTGTCTTGTGTAAGAGCACATTGTAACCATGCTGTTCGAGCAGGTGACGGATTACAGGCCCGGATTCATCGCTCGCATCTCCCCTGGCAGCGCTGTCACTCACAGTGAGAACACCGGCATTGTACACAGGTTGTCCTTCTAAGCCTTCCCTTTTTTTGCCTGGGAAATGATCTTTTCAGTTAGATTCGGTGGCACTTCTTCGTAGTGAGATTGTTCCATGGTGAATGTTCCGCGGCCGGCGGTCATGGCATTAAGATCCAGCATATAGCGTTGTACCTCTGCCAGAGGAACAACTGCTACAATGGCCTGTCCACCTTGGCCTGGTTCCATGCCCATGACCTTGCCACGTCTGCTGTTTATGTCACCGATTATATCTCCAACTGCGTCATCAGGCACGGTTATGGTGAGTTTCACAATGGGTTCGAGCAGGGTAGGCCTGGCCTCCAGCACGCCTTTCTTGAAGCAATTGATGGATGCTATCTTGAAAGCTATTTCAGAGGAATCAACCTCGTGGGATTTGCCGTCATAGAAGCGCACCTTTACATCAACAACCGGGTATCCGGCAAGTGGTCCGGACCCTATGGCTTCCTTTAGTCCCTTTTCCACTCCCGGAACAAAATTTCTTGGGACATTCATTCCCACAAGTGCGTTTTCAAACTCAAAACCCTTACCCCTTGAGAGTGGTGAGATATCAAAGTGTACCTCTGCAAACTGTCCTGCTCCGCCGGACTGCTTTTTATGTCGATAAATAACGGCCTTTTTCGATGTCTTTATGGTTTCATGATAGGGGATACGCGGAAGGGCAAGGTCCACCTGCACGCCGAATTTTCTTGCCATTTTTTCCACAGTGGCATCTATGTGAATCTGCCCGTTTCCTGAGAGCAGGAGTTCCTTTGTCTGTTGATCGCGCTTTACATCAATTGTGGGATCTTCCTCTTGGAGTCGTGCGAGGGACTGGGTTATCTTCTCCTCATCTCCTCGACTCCTGGGCTTGAGGGCATAAGTCAGGACCGGCGTGGGAAGAGCCACAAATGGATAGGTTATCGCATTCGCAGGATAACAAAGGGTGTCACCAGTGGCTGTTTCCTTTAGCTTTGCTATTGCTACTATCTCGCCGGGTCCAGCCTCTTCCAAAGGTTTTTGTGTTTTACCTTCAAGGGCAAATATCTGACCATAACGCTCAGTTTTTTCTTTGTTGGAGTTATAGAGTGAGCTGTCAGGTTTTAGCGTGCCGGAATAGACCCGGATAATGGAAAGACGCCCTGTATAGAGATCTGTAAGGGTCTTAAAGACAAGGCCGGATACCGGGGCGTCAGGAGACGGATCGCGTGTTGTCTCATCCCCGCTTTTGGGATCAGTGCCGGAAACACTCCCAAGCTCATCAGGCGAAGGCAGAAACTGTACAATTAGGTCAAGTAAGGTGCTGCCGGCTATGTTTTTTAAGGCAGAACAGCAGCACACAGGGATAAAACCGCCGCTCATTATGCCTTGTTTTAGGCCGGAAACGATCTCATCAGGAGTAAGTTCTTCGCCTTCTAAAAATTTTTCCAGCAGCACATCATCAGATTCTGCGGCAAACTCGATCAAATTGTTCCTCGAATTTTCAACTTCATCCTGCAGATCAGCCGGGATATCAACAGGGTTGGCATTGCCGCTTCCATCATTACTGAACTCAAAGGCCTTCATTTGTATGAGATTTACAATACCCCTGAAATTCTCCTGTTCCCCCAGCGGCAGAGAAACCGGAACCGGTCTCAGGTCCAGGGCTTTCTTTATTGCATCCACGGCCTTTTGGAAGTCTGCTCTCTCCTTATCCATTTTATTGACACACATAATAACAGGAAGGCCTGAGTCTTTGATAATGGACCATACCTTCTGTGTCTGTGGTTTTACCGGATTTACAGCATCTATCACGAACAATACATTGTCAGCCGCCCTGATGGCCGCCTTGGCTTCAGCGAGGAAGTTGTCATCCCCAGGTGCGTCCATAAGGTAAACTTTGGCCTTTTTCCATGTCAGATGATGAAACGCTGTGCTAATAGACATGTTGCGTTTGACCTCTTCCGGCTCAAAGTCCAATACTGAGGATCCGTCATCGACCTTGCCCATGCGCGAAGTTGCCTTGGCAGTAAAAAGCATGGCCTCTGCCAGAGAAGTCTTGCCACTCCCACTTTGGGCGACCAGAGCGAAATTTCTGATGTTGCTGACGTCCATAGATGCTAATCCCTTCCTTCTATAGATTTATGTTTTCCCAGTACCCCACCTCATATAGTCTCTCATAAGATAGGCAGACCCTTCCCGTTCGATTTTGACTGCACATACTTTGAATTCAGGTGTCTTAGCGATCGGGTCCAGGACCCTGCTGGTCAAGATATTTGTCCTTGTCTCAGCAAAATTGAATGTCATGCACACAACACCGGCAGGGACAATTTCCGTTATCTTTGTCTTGGCCTTTATGCTCCCTCTCCTTGATGTCACTTTTATGACTTCACCATCCTGGATCTCCAGAGTAGCGGCATCAGCCGGGTGTATCTCAACATACTCTTCTTTTCGAAGCTCATCAAAGCCTTCTGCTTTATGTGTCATGACTGCGTGATAATGGAAGGCGCACCGTCTGGTGATAAGGACAAAGGGATACTCGTGACTGGTAGTCTCTGCCGGAGGCCGGTACGAAATGGTTGCGAATTTTGCTTTTCCACTCGGTGTATTGAAGCGCTCACTGTAAAGATACGGCGTTCCTGGATGTTCGTGATCCGGGCAGGGCCATTGGAGCCCTGACTTCTCAATACGTTCATAAGTGATGCCTGCGTAACTCGGGGTCAGGCCGCTCATTTCCTCAAAAATCTCTTGAGGGCTGTCAAAATCAAAACCTTTGGCCTCCATGCTCTTTGCAATATCGCAGATAATCATCCAGTCGGGTCGTGAATTGCCTTTAGGCTCTATTGCTTTGCGGACCCGTTGTACCCGCCGTTCAGTGTTTGTAAAGGTCCCTTCTTTTTCAGCAAAACTGGCAGCCGGGAGCACAACATCTGCCAATCGCGCTGTCTCTGTAAGGAAGATATCCTGCACAACGAACAGTTCAAGGTGGGAGATGGCCTTCTCTGTGAAAGTTGTGTCCGCGTCCGTGACTACCGGGTCTTCGCCCTTCAGATAGAGGGCCTTAATCTTGCCCTCACGGGCAGCTTCAAACATCTCGGTCAATGTGAGCCCGTTTGATGGACTGAGCTTACAATTCCATGCCTTTTCAAACTTTCTTCGCACCTTTTCATTTTCCACCTTTTGATAGCCGGTATATACGTTGGGAAGCGCCCCCATATCACAGGCGCCCTGAACGTTATTCTGACCCCTCAAGGGATTTACGCCGGTTGAAGGTTTACCGATATTACCCGTGAGCAGCGCCAGATTGGCCAAGGCCCTCACATTATCCGTCCCATGCGAGTGCTCAGTGATACCCAGGGTATACAGAATGGTTGCAGGTGAAGTAGAGCCAAACATCCTGGCTGCTCTGGCCATGTCTTGTGCAGGCACACCGGTAATTTTCTCAGCGGTTGCCAGGTCATTCTCCATGATGGAGGCCTCAAAGGCCTCATAATCCTCGCATCGCTCCTCGATAAATGAGGTGTTTAGGAGATTTTCTTCGATAATGACCCTCATTATCCCATTCAGGAGTGCTATATCGGTTCCGGGACGAAGCCTGAGCCAGATATCGGCCATACGGCAAAGAGGTATTTGCCTGGGATCTACCACGATGAGCTTTGCACCCTTTTGTACAGCCCTGGTAACTTGTCTGCCTATAATGGGGTGATTAGCTGTTGTATTGGTGCCGATGGCAAAGATGCAAGCCGCATCGCTGATCTCATTGATGGAGTTCGTCATGGCACCGCTACCGAAACTGGCGGCCAGACCGGCCACAGTGGGCGCGTGTCAGAGACGGGCACAGTGGTCAATATTATTGGTTTTCAAGACCGTCCTGATGAACTTCTGAAAGAGGTAGTTCTCCTCATTTGTGCATCTGGCCGAGGAGATGGCAGCGACCTCATCTCCTTTGTAATGGGCCAGGCTGCTGGCCACATATTTGATTGCCTGGTCCCAGTTGATCTCCACAAACTTTCCTTCTCTCTTCACAAGGGGCAATGTAACCGGTCTGCCTTCTTCTGTTACTTCAACTACAGAGGACGGCTGTGCATATTCATCGTA
>CAZPBZ010000033.1:0-2450 GCA_964584765.1 uncultured Thermodesulfobacteriaceae bacterium | reverse complement strand
GTCTGCCTTCTTCTGTTACTTCAACTACAGAGGACGGCTGTGCATATTCATCGTATACACGTATGAGTGGAAGAGACAGCCTATCCGGACTATTAACGAAGCTATAACCAAAGCGCCCGCGAACACAGAGATTGCCCTTGTTGACAGGGCTTTCGTCATCGCCCATGGCTCTTACAATGGTGTTTCCGCGCACTCCAAGGTAAAGCCCGCACCCCACACCACAGTATGAGCAGGTGGTTTTTACTTCACGGGTTGGATATTCAGCCTTCTTGGGTATCAGGGCACCTACCGGGCAACGTTCCATACATTCCCCGCAAGACACACAGACAGACTCTTTCAAGAGTTTGTTGGCAAACGTGCTGACTCGGAGGTCGTAACTCCGGTATGCCATGTCGATTGCGTCATTACCTACAATCTCATGACAGGTACGGACGCATATTGTGCACTGTACACACTTGTTTGGATTGAAATCGAAAAACGGGTTGCTGGTGTCAACGGGAATATCCTTGGCCGTATGCTCTAAGCGATTGAACCGATGCTCATTGAAACCTATACGGTTCACCAGTTCCTGAAGGCGGCACTGCCCGCTCTTGGGACAGAGAAGGCAGTTAAAGTCATGATCACTCAAGATGAGCTCAAGGATCACCCTGCGCAATCGTTCAATTTCAGGATCGTCCGTAACAACCACCATACCTTCTTCTGCAATGGCCCGGCAGGCCGGTTCAAGTCTTCTTCGATTTTTGATCCTGACCAGACACAGGCGACATACGCCTATGGATGAGACATCAGGGCAATGGCACAGGGTGGGGATATAGATACCTGCGTCCTGGGCCGCTGTGAGGATAGTAGCACCCTCATCGGCCTTTACCGTAATTCCGTTTATGTTCAAAGAAACGCTACTCACTCTTATCACCTGAGCCTTCCATCAGACCGGTAACACACTCCACTGCGTTGAACCGCTTGGGGCAGACTTCCATACAGGTCCCGCATTTGATACACTTACTCTGGTCAATCTCGTGGACTTGCCATTTCGCACCTATAATGGCACCAACCGGACAGGCATCCAGACACTTCAGGCAGGCCTTACACCTGTAGTCCTTGATACGATAGAAAATAAGAGACCTGCACACAAGGGCCTGGCAGCGTCTCTCATGGATGTGCTCTTCATACTCTTTACGAAAATAGCATATGGTAGATACCACTGGATTAGGTACTGTCATTCCAAGGCCGCATATGGAGCCCTGCTTGACGGCATCGGACAATTCGAGCAGGATCTCAATATCTCCGGGCTTTCCGTTTCCTCTTGTGATATCCTGCAAGATCTTAAACATCTGCTTTGTGCCGAGCCTGCACGGGGTACACTGCCCGCAGGATTCATTCTGAGCAAAATCGAGAAAGTACCGGGCGATATTTACAATACACGTGCTCTCATCCATGACGAGCATGCCCCCGGAGCCCATGATCGAACCAGCTTTGGCCAGTGATTCATACCCCACAGGCAAATCCAGAAGTTCTTCAGGGATGCATCCACCGGAAGGCCCACCGGTCTGGACTGCCTTGAAACGCTTGCCTCCCTGGATCCCCCCGCCTATGTCAAAGATGATCTCGCGAAGTGTCGTACCCATCTCCACTTCGACAAGGCCCACATTCCGGACCTTTCCCACAAGTGAGAATATTTTTGTTCCCTTGTCAGTGGGGGTGCCTATTTTCGAATACCACTTACTCCCATTCAGAACAATCATGGAGACGTTTGCCAGTGTCTCCACGTTATTTATAACCGTAGGTTTGCCCCACAGTCCCTGTATGGCAGTATGAGGAGGTTTTTGTCTTGGTCTGCCACTTTTCCCTTCGATTGAAGCTATAAGCGCTGTTGTCTCTCCACACACAAACGCGCCTGCTCCCTTTACTATCTTGATTTCAAAATCAAACCCGCTCCCCATGATATTGGGCCCGAGGAGCCTCAGATCAGTGGCCCGAGCAATCGCTGTGAATAGATGATGGACAGCCAGCGGATATTCAGCGCGCACATATATGATCCCTTGAGAGGCCCCGACGGCATAGCCGGCGATCATCATCCCTTCCAACACGCTGTAAGGGTCTCCTTCCATCACGCTCCGGTCCATAAAGGCACCTGGATCACCTTCATCGCCATTGCAAATTATGTACTTTTCTTCACCAGGGGCATTGTGTGACGTTTCCCACTTGATGCCGGTTGGAAATCCGGCACCTCCGCGTCCCCGAAGACCGCTGAGTTTGATTTCTTCAATGACTCCTTCAGGAGTCATTTGAGACAGGACTTTGGCAAGGGCCCGAAAACCATCGACCTTGATATAGTCTTCAATACTGGTCGGGTTTATGAGGCCGCAATTCTTAAGAACAATCCTTGTCTGTTTTTTATAGAAGGGAATATCATCCCTGTTAACGTACTTCTCACCGGTGGAGGGGTCTTC
>CAZPBZ010000032.1:0-10089 GCA_964584765.1 uncultured Thermodesulfobacteriaceae bacterium | reverse complement strand
TCATGCAGGATGGAATGGGGCGGGAGTTCGTAGTTGAATATGTTGTGCTTGAAAAGCCTGCGGATCTTCTGATGCGCCTTTTCCTCAATCTTTTTAATGGCCCGATTATACTCTTCCCTGATCCGCCTTTTGAGGGCCGCCTCATCGGTCCGATCCGTGAAATTCCGGGTGATCTCATATCCCAGACAATCCTCAAGCATGTCGCAGATGATGTCAGCGGTCAGGGCGTTTCGCTCCCGCCAGTCCTCCCTGAACGCCGAGATCACGATTTCCAGAGCCGGTGCCCAGTCCTGATCGATGCTTTTGAGGTTCTCCAGCAGCTCGATCCGTTCGGCATATGTGGCCCTGTGGGCGTTGAATACCCTGATGGCGTTAAAATGCTTACGAAATTCATTTTTCCACTGCTCCAGATACCCGGTCTCATCTTCCTTGCAGTTGATTACGGCCATGCGGGGACGCCCGGTCAGACGAAGGATCTCCATCTCCGCAAGGTCCACTTGACGAACCGGCCTTGACCCGTCAACAACATAGATAATCCCGGCGCCCCGCTCAATGGGTTCGATCAACTCACAATCCTCCTTGAAATCCGGATTGACGTCATGGATTTCTCGGAAGTCCCGGAGCAGGCGCCTGTCCGACGCCTCATGGCCTTTCATCCAGGTCAGGATTCTTTTGGGGTTTTGAAAACCTGGTGTATCCGTAAACCGGATAATCTCCCGGCCGTCGATGCTGACCGGAAAGGTCTGACACACGATGGTCTCGCCCGGATAGGGCGAGACCCGGACACTGTCATCCTCGGCCAGTGTGGATACCACAGCGGATTTACCCTCATTGGGATGCCCGACAATGGCGAATTCAGGAACCCCGGTCGACATCATTGACCACCAGCCTTTCCAGACCCAGGTAGGGATCTCCCAGGGCGCTTATCTTCTGCTCCCATGCCTTCCAGTCCGCCTCCCTGACCCGCGTAAAAAAATGCCCCCGCCGGGGCCGGCCGATGAGGCCCACCCTGATCCGGGGAAACTTCCCCAGGGCTCGACGCAATGCCTTGATAAAGCGCAGGTTCTCGTTGATGGGCGGCTGCCACGCTTCCTGGATGATGAGTACATCGGAAGGGGCCTTCCCCATATTCTTCAGGGAGAGTTCATCAAGAACCCCCTGATCCCCCGCTTCATTGTCACCGAACCTGAATTTCTGTCTGATGGGGTATCCGAGGGTTCCGGCGACGACCCTCTCAAGTGCGTCCTCCGGGCAGGTCTCAAAAATCTCGTCCGGAATCAGGGCGATCAGACCCCCGTCCGGCCACGACTCTCCATGCCCCGGCAGGGCGGCCCCGGGCATTCGAGCCTGAGTCTTTGAAGGTTCCCCACCACCCGCAGGATGACCCTCTGTGCTTATTAGAGGCGTCATCAGGCGGCGCAAAAGGCGATCACAAGCCCAGTGGTGGAAGTCGATCCGGCCCAGCGCTTTTCCCTGAGAGAAGCGCCCGAAAAGGAGCAGAAGCAATCTCGGCACCAGCCCGTAAAAAAAAACAGCGAAGCACAGAAAAGGCCACCAGGAAACAAGGTCTTCCGTCGCCAGGTAGTAGATCCCGTCCTTGAGGACCATATGACTGCCCGCAATCCGGGAAAGTGAGGGATAGGCGATCTCTGGCGGCACAAACCAGGACCAGGGCAGTGCAATGGCCCGGACCAGTTCAAACACCCATTCGGTGCTGAATTGAACCGTAGATTGCCACCCGAAGGCGATATCCGCGCCCGTCACTTTCAATAGCGTGGCAGCGAGCACGCCCAGGCTAAACCCGATCATAAAGATCTGCGCCAGCATGAAAACCGGCCAGTAGAAGAGCGACCCGTAGACCTGCCGCTTCCCCTTGACCAGCCCCATCACCGCCTTCAGACGGTCGCGCTTTGATCCGGTAAAGGTTTTAAATGCGCGACGCTTGAGTTTTTCGATCAACAAAACGATGAGCCCGCTGATGAAAACATAGATCACCGATGACCGCAGTGGAGACCTTCTCCATATCCGGATCAGGGTCATGACCATGAGAAGCAGGAGCAGAAGAACCTGGGTGAGAACGAAGCTTCCCAGGTATGACGAGACGTTCAAAGGCTCGGTTCCCCGGTAAATTAAAAATGAAAATGCCAGACCGGAACCGGTCATGAGTCCGGAGATCAGGAAACCGTATAGCAGCACACGGTAAATCTCCTCATAGGCCTCTCCCGGCAACATCCTTCCCGGTCCGCTTTCCGATTTTTCCATCTCCCTGCGTCGCTCCAGCCAGGCTCGGATCGTGCGCCCGCTGGAAAGTGATTGACCGTCATTTTCCAGAGGCTGAATATGTTGCAGGTATATTGCCCGATCCCGCCCGGCCAGAGATATCAAGGCGGATTCATCCCCATCCACTTCATCACTTCCGAGGAAATATTCCAGGTCAATGAGATCTTTGATGCGCCAACGCATTTTTTTCATGATTCCGTTTCGTTTCAAGCGCATTTCCATTAAATGAGGACCGGCGAGGCCTTTCGTTAAAAGGCGAGTCTATCCAAAAAGCCCTTTGATGGCAAGCAATCCATGCGGGATAGGCGGGCATGACAAATTGCAGGGAAGAACAGGGTTAAGGTGCAGGCATCATCTGCGCCATTACCATATCTCCTTTTCGTTTCTTGTTTGTTTTTTTAAAAAATGACCATTACCAGGCAGGGGCATTTTTTTGTTAGCTTTTTCACGAGACCGTGTTCGCCGAACAAATCCATTCTCCCTGGACGATTCGAACCTATGATCACAAGATCTATATCTTTTTCCTCAACCAGTTCCATTATTACTGTCAAAGGCTTCCCCTCCCGAATTTGGACGGAATGTTTGACACCTCGCCGCTGAAATTCCTGTACAAACATCTTGATCATTTCTTCCGCCTCTCTCACATATTCAGATGCTACATACGAGACGAATTCGTCCTTGACATGCTGGGGCGCCAGATGGTCAACGTGCCCGTAATGACTCAGGCGGTCCTCAATGCAATGAAGCAGATGGATTGTGGTATTATCCTCTTTTGAAAATTTCGCCGCAATTTCCGCAGCCCTTCGGGAGGGGATGGAGTTGTTGACTGGCAGGAGAATATTGTGGATTTCCAATCTGCTTATCACTTCAAAATCATGGCAAGTACTATGAGAGCGAGCCCGAGAAGGATGACAGCAATGTCCTGTTTTTGCGCTTTTGATATGCCTCCAGACTTTTTCATGCCTCGATTCCTTTTCTTTTTCTCTTGTATGTACGGCCCATGGACAGGGATCTTTACAGAAACGTCATTACAACTGCAAGTGCCAGGGCAGCCTTGAGCCCGGCCATCAGGAATCCCATGAAGAAACCCGAAAGCCCTGCGGCCTTGAGGTCAGCCAGGCGGGTCGTAAGCCCTATGCTGGCGAAACCGAGGAGGAAGCACCAGTTCATGAAGATTTTCGCCTGGTGTATCTCCGGCTTGGTGAAGAGCCCCATGGTATTAAGTAACACCACGGCGAGAAAGCCGAGTACGAACAGCGGAAATTTTTCTTTTATGATCTGGAACTTGTTGATTCCCACGCCTTCTCCCCCGATGGTCGCTTCCCTGCTGGTAGCCATAATGACCAGCATGAGAACAACGAAGGGGAGAAAGATTACGCGTCCAATATTGTAGACGCCTGCTACGAGTCCTGCACCTTCGCTGTAACCGAATCCTGCCGCAAGCACCTGGGCCGAATTTACGATGCCAACGCCACAGAACGCTCCGTATTGGATGTCGGTAAGATGGAACAGCCTGCCAACAGGAGGAAAAACCAGAAGGGCTATAAGGCCGAACATGAGCACCACTGCTATAGAATAGGCCATGTCTTCATTTTTGGCACGTACGGCAGGGGCGACAGCAATGGTTGCCGAGACCCCGCATACCGACAAGCCCGAGGCCAGGCATGCGGCCAGAGGTGTCGGAATCTTTAGCCTGTTTCCAACCAACATCATCACGACCGCGGTCCCGAAAAGAAAAATAGCGATATATAGCAGCGCAGGCCCTCCAACCTCTACAAGCCCCATCATGGAGTATTTTGCGCCCATGACCACGATTCCTGTCTTGGTGAGAATTGTGGAAAACCTGAGCCCGGGTTCCAGTATCCTGGCTACGCCGAAAGTGTTTTTTATAAAAATGCCCAGCAGTATGGCAAGAATGAAGTCCTTGAGTTCCAGATACGTTTTGAAAAGCGGGTATTGCGTCAGATACGGCGCAACAAGATACGCCGTAACTGCCACGGCTACAACAAGGGCCGCTCCGGGAATGCTGTCAATGGCTTCTTTCAAAAAGCCCTTTTCCTTTCTTGCTGCCATTCCCCCCTCCTTTATTGTCCTTTAAGGACAATACCCGTCCACTTAACGATTGACAATGGTTATCTGTAACCGTTCACGGGTTCAGGGTTCACCGTTCAGGGTTACCTTTCTTACATTGACCTTGCGAGTGAGGATACAAACCGCAATTGGGGAAAGGCGCTAGTGAACCGTATTGCCTTTAAGCCTGAAAGGGTTAACGGTTATCACCGGACAGGGAGCACCTGCCACAACCTTTGAGGCGACACTCCCGAACATGAACTTTTCGATCCCATTTCGCCCCTGTGTTCCGATGATAATCATAATCGAGACCCCGTATCCTGCCTCATAAATGACAGACTGTGTCATACTGATCGTCCAGGTATTTTTTCACAAAAGAGTCCTTAGCCTCTCCCATGCCTCAGAGAGACGCTTTGGGGAGACCGGTATTGCCGTGCCAAGTTCAGTGGCAAATACAGATACCCTGTATTCATCAATGAGTTTCTCGAAGTGCCTGATCTCTTCTTCAAGCTCTGTTTCTTTTTTCGCCTCAAGATGGGCCTTGGCCTCGTTGAGGTGCAGCAAAAATGGCTCTAA
This sequence comes from uncultured Thermodesulfobacteriaceae bacterium, assembly GCA_964584765.1. GTDB lineage: Bacteria > Desulfobacterota > Dissulfuribacteria > Dissulfuribacterales > UBA3076 > UBA3076. Next base: position 5,163 of record CAZPBZ010000032.1, on the reverse strand, counting down.
TCTGGATGCCTTTGCCCAGTCTTTCAGGGAATCAACATATGCCCTCTGGGCCCTTACAGCCAGGGCATTCAGGTATCGTGGCAGGTCAGGAAGCTGGTCCAGCCTTGCATTTGCAGGAAAGTACGGCGGAGTGAGTCTTATGAGCTCTGCTTCAAGATCTTTGAAGATCTGGGAGCGGCTCTTAATGTTTGTTATAGTATTTTGTAGATGCATTATTTCACTTTGCGCTATGATATGGGCCTCAAGCACCTCTTTTAGTAATTGTATGATCGGAACGGCTTGCTGAAAGACTTTTCCCTCCAATTCCTTGGCCTTCTTAATAAGATCGGATCTGCTCGGGATTTGCTTCCAGGTTCCTAACAGCTCTTTGTAGAGAAAGGCATATATGGATTGACGCAGTTTCTGTGTGCCCCCAAAGACAATGCAGGCCTTTGGAGGCAGACCGCCGGGGACACAGTTTCTTTTGAGATATCCAAGTTCTTTGCCCAGGTAATCAGCGAGGAGTCGCCTTGCCCCATGCTGGGTTTTTGAAAGGGCCTCATCCTGATTGAGAAAAAGTCTTATACATACACTGTCATCTTCTACAACAAGTCCTGGAAAGGCCTTTACGGGATTCTCTTTGTCTCCTGAAGAGCTCATGACCGAACTCGGGAGATCCGGAAGATTTCCCAGATTGAGCCCGGATACTTCCCATCTGGCCTTGATCTTTAACCATTTAGGATCATTTTGATCAAAAGTAGAAGGGGACTTTTTCCATCTATCCTGTATGCGGTTGAGGTCATGCCCTGAATCAAGGACTTTTCCATTCCGGTCTATTACCTCGAATCTCATCAAGAGGTGATGGGGGATGTTCTCAGGTCCTGGCCACATCTTCCTTTCTATACGTATGCCATATTGCCTGAAAAGTTCTTCCTGTAATGAGCGAAGCAGGCCCTTCTCAGTTTTTTTGAGTTTTTTCCCTATATTTTCCGCGACCCTGGGTATTGGTACCAGGTGTTTGCGAATTTGCTTGGGCAACGATTTCAGGAGATAGGTGATCTTTTCCTGAAGCAGGCCTGGAACCAACCACTCAAAGGGCTCAGGGGATAAAGAGGCAAGTATGCCCGAAGAGATCTTTACAGTAACTCCATCCGCCTCGTCTCCTGGACAAAAACGGTAACTTAGAGAGAGTCTGTGTTCTGAAACCTTTATGTGTCCTGGAAACTGAACGACCACGTCGGTATCCGGGATTGATCTGAGCAAATCTTCTTTTGTAAGGCATAGAGCAGGAACGTCATTGTTGGCAATACGCAATGCCCTGGCAAGAGAACGCTCATTACATATCACTTCAGACCCCGGGCTTTTCTTCCCCTTGTAGGATTTGACTTTGAACAGTATTTTTTCTATCTCACTCAATCCTTGGTCATAAAAGGAATAGAGAATTTCCTCGTCCACCATGATGTCCCGTCGCCTGGTCCTGTCCTCCAGGTCCTGGACCTCTGAGATCAGTTCCATATTATGGACGACAAAGGGGTATTTGTTTTTAAATTCACCTGGAATCAATGCCTGTTGTATAAAGATCTCCCTGGATTTGGTCGGATCAATTTTTCCGTATCTGACCTTTCGTCTTTCCACTATTGGGAGACCAAAGAGCGTAACCCTTTCCCATGCCATTACCTCTCCACGGCGTTTTTCCCAATGTGGTTCGGAATAGCTGTGTATGCAAAGATCGCCAGCCAGTTTTTCTATCCATTCTGGTTCAATGGCAGCCACTGTCCTGGCAAAAAGCCTGGATGTCCGTATGAGCTCTGTCGCCACTATCCACTTAGGGCCTTTTTTGTAAAGTGAGGAACCCGGAAAAAGGAAGACCTCTCTGCCACGGGCTGCGAGGTAGCGGGACCCCTCCTGCTTAAGGGCAATCTGTCCCAAAAAGCCCGAGAGAACAGAACAATGAATGGACCTGTTGATTTGGTGATTTGGTGATTTAGAAAATTTGGTGATTGAGAGGGAATTTGGTGATTGAGTGATTTGGTGATTGGATGTCCTGGTGGCCTGAGGAAAATCTTCCGTTTCTCGGAGGATATCCATTATCTGATCATGGATATCCTTCCATTCCTGCATCCTGTTGTAGGAGAGGAAGTTCTCCCTGCAGTATTTTCGTATCTGATTTCTGCTGCGCCCGGCTTCTATCTCTCTGTGATAGGCATTCCACATCTTGATAAAGGTCAATAAATCAGAAGAAGGGTCCTTAAAGGAACCGTGGGCCTGGTCTGCCTGGCTTTCTTTGTCTGCCGGGCGTTCTCTGGGATCCTGGATACTCATGGCCGACGCAATTATGACAACCTCTTTTAGTGCATTCTCATACCGGGCTTGAATAATCATCCTTGAAATTCGCGGATCAAGAGGCAGCCTTGCCATAATTCGCCCTGTCCTGGTCAGTTTGCCTGCTGCATTCAGTGCCCTCAATTCTCTCAGAGTGGTAAATCCCTCTTTTATGGCCAGGGAAGATGGGGCATCCACAAAAGGAAATTTATCAACAGGCCCAAGTTTCATTGCGTAGAGACGCAGTATGACCTCGGCCAGATTTGATCTGCGGATTTCAGGCAAAGTGTATTCGGGCCGATCCTCGTAGTCCTCTTCGCTGTAAAGCCGAACACAGACCCCGGCATGGACCCTCCCTGCACGTCCTGCCCTTTGGTCCGCACTGGCCCTTGATATGGGAACGATTGGAAGTGCCTTTGTGCGGGACCTGACGTTATAGCGGGCGATTCGAGCCAAACCCGAATCCACGACATACATGATTCCAGGGACTGTAATGGAGGTCTCGGCTACGTTCGTAGCTACTACGATCTTCTGAACAGGGGCCGGCCTGAATATGCGCTTCTGGTCCGAAGCGGCCAGCCTGCCGTACATGGGAAGTATCAGGGCATCATCCTCACACCCAGCCTTCAGGATCTTGACGGTTTCCAGTATTTCTCTCTCCGTGGGAAGAAAGACAAGTATGTCACCAAAGGGATCTTTCTTCCTAATCCCCTCTGTTTCAAAAATGACCTTTTCAACAGTAGTTATATCAGATTCTTCATCTTGTTCTGTAGGTTTGTAGCGTATCTCCACGGGATAACCGCGACCTGCGATCTTTATCACCTGGACCTTGCCGAATGCCTGGCAGAAATGTGCAGTGTCTATTGTGGCGGATGTGATAATGACCTTTAGTCCAGGTCTAATTGGCAGGAGTCTCCTGAGTATCCCCAGAAGGAAGTCTATATTCAGGCTTCTCTCATGGGCCTCATCTACAATTATGGTATCATACGCCCTGAGTTTGGGATCTTGCTGCACTTCAGCCAGGAGCATGCCATCTGTTACAAATTTGATCCTGGTTTCAGGTCCTGTACTGTCTCTAAAGCGTATTTTGTAGCCCACAAGCCTGGGTCCTTGAGGCCCCAGTTCTTCGGCAACTCTGGCAGCCACAGTTATGGCTGCCACCCTCCTGGGTTGTGTGCAGGCAATCTTCCTATGTATTCCTCTTCCTGCTGCAAGGCATATTTTTGGGAGTTGAGTGGACTTCCCTGAACCTGTCTCCCCGCTGACAATTATTACCTGGTTCTCCTTTACAGCAGAGACCAGATCATCCCACACACTGCAGATAGGGAGACTCTGGAAGCAATTAGGAATCTGGAATTTGAAATCAGGAATTCTATGCCTCATTTCTCCTTTTTCATTCCTAATTCAAAATTCTGTAAGGTAGGGATTGGTCTTTTTCTCTTGTTCAATAGTGGATGTGGGACAGTCCCCGTAATCGTGCCCGGGAAGTACTATGGTGGGATCAGGAAGGAGAAAAATGTGGGTTTTGAGGGATTTGATCAAGGTCTCAAATGAGCCACCCGGCAGATCCGTCCGGCCGACAGCACCGACAAAAAGGGTATCTCCGGTAATTATATGGCCATGCCCGTAAATACATACCGAGCCAGGCGAATGTCCTGGAGTGTGGATTACTTCAAACCTGAGATTGCCGACCTTGATCACATCTCCGTGGGCAATATATTCGTCTGCCGGAGGAGCCGGCTCAAAACCCCAGGTCCTGAACATTTCGGCCGTCTCAGGGTTTCTGAACATGATGTCGTCGGCTTTGTGCATCAACACAGGTGCCCCGGTAAGGGCCTTCATTCTCTGATTTCCACATGTATGGTCCGGGTGACCATGGGTATTGACTATGTAACGCAGGGTGAGGCCGGAACCGGTGATTTCTTTTGCCAGTTTTTCTTCACTCCCTGCAGGATCAATGACCATGGCCTCGCCCGTATCAGGGCATCCTATTATATAGGCCTGAACATCCAGGGGACCAACTGTATAGACTTTTAATATCATCAGGCCTGCGTCTCCTTCCGTCTCTTTTTGAGTGCAAAGCTGCCTGCGGAAAGACCGGCGACGCAACCTTCTCCCACGGCCTTTGCCATCTGAAAGGGAGGTCCGCATATGTCCCCTGCTGCATATATGCCGGCTATGTTGGTGGCCTGTTTTCTGTCAGTGACAATATAAGTGAATTTTTCAGGATCCAGGATTACTCCCAGAAAGGCCGCGAGCTCCATGGCCCCCTTGGCGCCTTTTTCAATAAAGAGTCCGTCAAGGGAAAGTTCAGTGCCGTCGCTGAGCACAACGGCATCAAGCTTGTCTGTGCCTTTGAGCTCCTTTACTTTGGACCCGGCAGCTATTATCACATTGCCTTTTTCCAGCTCTGCCTTGAGCGCAGGGTTCACCTTCAGATCTTTAGTTATGAGCGTTACCTTCTTGGCTATCTTACTCAGAGTCACTGCGCCATGGGCAGCAGCGCTCCCGTCTCCCACTACTGCCACTACAGCATCCCTATAGAAGTTTGCGTCGCAGTCAACACAGTAGCTGATTCCCTTGCCGACCAGGTCCTTTTCTCCTTTAAGTCCAAGGCCTTTACGTGTTACTCCGGTTGAAATTATCAGGGCGTATGTAGAGTAAATCTTTCCGCTCTCAGTGGTTACCTGGTATACATCACCCTGAAGGACAGCAGTTGTTATAACGTCTTCTTGTAGAAGTTCCGCTCCAAAATATTCTGCCTGCTGCATACCTGTTAATAGGAGCTCCTCTCCTGTTTTTACTCCGGGCACACAGCAGTAGTTTTCAATATGGGCCTTGTACAGGCTGCTGGATTCCGGA
>CAZPBZ010000031.1:0-10141 GCA_964584765.1 uncultured Thermodesulfobacteriaceae bacterium | reverse complement strand
ATTCAGGTGAGGCTGTTTACTCCAAATTCAGTGAATTGGCAAGATACCAAACAGGCAAGGCGAGACAATTTCCTGTATGAAATAAGTTTAGAAAACATTCTCTTCATTTTGCTTCAGTTCTGCATAGAGCTGACCGCAGGCGGCGGATATGTCTCGCCCCTTGCTCTTTCTTATGATGGCAGTGTAGTTGGCCTCTTTGAGCACTTGCTGGAATGCCAGAACGTGTTCGTGGATTGGGCGTTTGAAGGGAATATCACTGCTTTCGTTATAAGGTATCAAGTTGATTTTAGAAGGGATTCCCTTGAGAAGTTTTGCAAGTGAAATTGCCTGTTCGACGCTGTCATTTACACCGGCAAGGAGGAGATATTCAAAAGTAATTCGCCTCCTGCGGGAAAGTCGATAATTTCGACAGGCCTCAATGAGCTGTGAAAGGGGATAGCGCCTGTTAATGGGCATTATCTTATCCCGGGTCTTATCATCAGGGGCATTAAGGGAAACAGCAAGGCCTACGTCTGTGTCTTGACCAAGACGCAATATCTCAGGAATCAGACCACAGGTGGATACGGTCATTCTGCGCAATGAGAAGTTTAGCCCAAGGTCATCAGTTAGTATATAAATGGATTTTAAGACATTCCCGTAGTTTGCAAGGGGCTCCCCCATGCCCATGAATACGAAATTTTTGAGCTGTTCCCTTTCTCCAATATGTTCTAGTGTGGCGAATACCTGTCCCACGATCTCCGAAGGGATAAGGTGACGGCGAAAGCCCATCCTGGCAGTATGACAAAACCTGCACCCCATAGCACACCCGACCTGGCTGGATATGCAAAGGGTCTTGTGGCCCCGTTCAGGGATCACGACGCTTTCCACCACCAAACCATCCGGCAGTCTCCATGCCAGTTTGCTTGTGCCATCAATAGAGCGTTGCTTTACTACAAGCTTTAGGTTGGTAAGCAGGCCTTTTTGGGCAGCCTTTTCCCTCAGGGCCTCGGGAAAGTCGGTCATTTGAGAGAAGTCCTGGAACCCTGGCTTCCAAAGCCAGCTAAAGAGCTGCCGGCCCCTGAAGGCCGGCAGGCCCAGATCTCTTGCCCATATTTCGAGGTCGCTTCGACTAAGACTGCGAAAGTCGATCACGACAGCTCTTCCAGAAGCCTCCTGGCATCTTCAATCTCTGGGAATTCCTCTTTTGTGTTGATTGCCTTTTGAAGCTCCTCTTTTGCGGCATCGACCTTTTTCATCCCCTTCAAAGCCACGGCCATGTGATAGTGAATGCTAGGCTGATTCGGCCATTTCTGAATGGCCTCTTCAAAGTTCGACATGGCAAGCTCGTAGCTCCCCCTCTTCGTAAGTATCCAACCAACAGTATCCAGTATAGCCGGTTGTTCAGGAACTGTCGCCTTGGCCTTCTGTGCATAGATAAAGGCCTTGTCCAGGTCGTGTTTTTTTTCCGCCAGCAGCCATGCCAGATTATTTGCAGCCGGTGCAAAATCCCGTTTTATTTCCAGGGCCTGCATATAGGCTTTCTCTGCTTTATCATAATGGCCTAGCTGTTCTTCTATGGTGCCTATAGCCATGTAAGCACTTACAAGATCAGGATTCTTTTCCAGCAAAATCCTGTACTGGGAAATAGCTTCCTCTGCCTTGTCTGTTGATATATAGATCTTTGCCAGAGAGACATAAGGCCCTACAAGATCAGGATTCAACTCCACCGCATCTTTAAAAGCGGCTTCCGCCTGATCTACATGCCCGGTCTGCAGAAGTAGCCTTCCCTGGACCATGGCTATTGCCGCGTTATCCGGCTGGTTTTTCCTCATTTCATCGCAAAGATCAAGTGCCTTATCCGGCTGTTCTTCGTATAAATATAGCGCCACCAGAGACGTCAGCGCAGGAAGGTGCCCTGGATTTTCCGATAGCAGTCCCCTAAAAGACTCTTTGGCTTTTTTAATCTCCTTTTGTGCCATATATGTTCTGCCCAGAAGATAGCGGGCGGACACGTCATCCGGAGAAGCCTTAAGGGCCCTGTGCAGGTCTTTTTCAGCGGTCTTTAAATCCTTGTTCATCAAGGCAGCAGAAGCATGGAGAATCAGGGCCTTTGGTTCATCTGGAATGCGCGCTAATATCAGCTCAGTCTGCTCTGTGACTATTTCAGGTTTGCGCTCTCTCAGGGCCACTTCAGCAAGCAACAATCTGGCCTTTAAAAACCCTGGTTGTTTTGAGACCAGCTTTTGCAGATCATCTTCTGCTTTAGAGAGCTCTCCCGAGCCCAGATAAGCAAGCCCCCTGTAGTACAGCGCCTCCGGGTTTCCTGGCCGCTGGTCAAGGATTTTGCCCAGTGACTCAATTGCGGTTTTTGAATCTCTATCTTTCAGGGCAAGCTTCGCCTTTACCAGCAGGGCAATGGGATGGATAGAATTTTTTTTTAACGCTTCCTCAGTCAGGGACTTGGCTTCCTCAAATTTCCCTTGATCATATTTGAGGGCAGCTAATCTTGCCTTTATGTTAGCATTATCCGGAGACAACCCAAGGGCCTTCTCAAGGGTAATCACGGCATTGTCTTTATGCCCCTTCTTGACCTGTAGCTCGGAAAAGGCCAACAGAGGAGCTGTTGCCCTGGGAAAAAGGTCTATTGCCTGCTGAAGTGTCGATTCCGCCTCCTTATCCCGGCCGTTTCGCATGTAGAAACTAGCCATTATCAACAGGGCATTCACCTCATCAGGATTTTCTCCAATAATAATTTTAATCTCTTCTTCTGCTTTTTTTTCCTGTCCTGTAGATTCATAAAGTGAAGACAGGGCAAGCCTCGACTGCGCCTGGTCCTTTCCCTTCTTGCTTACAGATATGGCTTTTTTTAGAAAAAGCTCTGCCTGATTCGGGTCCTTTTTTTGGGAGTATGCCCTTGCCAGGGCCATATAGACCTTGCTGTTATCAGGTGCCTGGTCCTCTGCTTTTCTGAAGACAGAAATGGCATCATCCAGCTTCTCCTGATTAAGTAATAACGCTCCTTTTAACAATAAAGCATCAACATTTGACGGATTCTTGGAAAGCAGCACTTCCACATGCTTTTCCGCCTCGTCGATCTTCTTTGAAAGGAAAAATATCTGGGCCAGCTTCAGGCGGGCATCGGCATTGTATGGGTCTACGTCAACGGTCTTCTGAAGCTCAGAAAAGGCATCTCGCAGGCTTCCAATCTTCAAATAAGCCAAGGCCATTTGGTAATGACCAGGACCGTACTTGGGATCAATCTGAACAACATTTTTGAACTCGATTACCGCTTCTTTGTATTTTTCCTCCTGGAAATAGTTCATCCCTTTTTCAAAATGTTTAGCCTTGTTCTCTTCAGGAATACTACAGGCAGGAAAAATTCCAACAAATATAACAAGGACCAGAAAAAAACCTAATATCTTACAACCTCGCATGTTTTTCCTCCTAACAGAGCCATCTACTCATTTTTCAAGGAAGGTTGCCCGGTAGATTCCAGTACGCTCAACCAAAAATGGCTGTTCAGATTGACATGCTTACTTCGTTTTATGGCTGAGGCCAAGGGAACATGTACATAGCGGTCATTCCATAGACTCACCATCATAGCGGTTTTGCCCGCCATTGCGGCATGAACGGCATTTTGCCCGAGATTTGCGCAGTAGAGACGATCATCCACGTTTGCAGGCACGCTACGAATAATGTAACTGGGATCTATATAACGGACAAAGGCCGTCATGCCGATCTCATTGAAGTATTCTCTAAAGGTATCCCGGAGAAAGATGCCTATGTCTCCGAGCTTGATATTGCCTGATAGATCCCGTATCACTTGGTCCCCGGTTACATACCGCTGCCCCGCACCTTCAGACACAACCACCACTGCATGACCACGATCCCTGAGCCTGTGCTCAAGGGCCTTTAACAGACCATTTTCTCCTTCCAGGTCAAAATCACTTTCAGGTATCAGACAGAAGTTGACCTCCCTTAAGGCATTTGTGGCAGCAGCTGCAATGGAGCCTGAATGTCTCCCCATGACCTTGACCAGCCCCACACAATTGGGTGCCCCAGTAGCCTCGGTATGGGCGCACCTTATGGACTGGCTGGCCATTTCAACCGCGGTGTCGAAACCAAAGGTTTTAGAGACAAGATAGATGTCATTGTCTATGGTCTTTGGTATGGCGACAACAGCTATTTTAAGATCTCGCTTTTTGATTTCATCAGCAATTTTGACTCCTGCCTTGAATGTCCCGTCGCCTCCAATAATGAACAGTATGGATACGTTCATACGTACGAGCGCATCCACTATGCCATCTATGGGTTGGTGCCCTCTGGAAGAGGCAAGGATTGTCCCTCCATACTCATGTATACGATTTACTGCCTGGAGAGTTAAATCCATTACCGGAAGACCATACTCTGGCATAAAACCCCTTAGCCCATAACGTATGCCAAGAACGGATTGGGCTCCATAACCATAGTGGAGAGCAAGTACAATGGCCCTGATCACATCGTTTATTCCGGGGCAAAGTCCGCCACAGGTTACAATGGCGGAGCGTACTTTAGTGGGGTCAAAATAAATTTTTTGACGGGGCCCGGCGAGCTCAAATGAAAGAGGTTCCGAGCCCTCTTTGAATATTTTTTTCAGTGATTCATGCGAAACTCTGACAAGTACACGATTCTGGTCAGATACAAAACAGGGGTAGTTCTTCTTAAGTAGAGGAGATTGAACACTTGAATCTCCCAAGGCTTCTGTGGCGGTTTCAATCTCTGCATCCGGGCCGACTTCATCAATTAGATATAGACTATTTTCTGCAATAGCGGGTTGGCTATTTTTAGGCATTGCGGATTCTCCAATAATTTAGTCTTTTTGTCGCGATTTTCCTAAAATAACTGTATTTATATTCTGAAAGCCATGCCAATGTAAAGGGTCTTGCTTTATACTTCGGCTTGCATAATCTGAAACGAAAAAACACATTTAGAGGAAACCTTTTCAAAATGAGTATAACTATAGGCGTTTTTGACTCAGGTATTGGTGGGCTCACAGTAGTCCGCGAGATTAAACAGTTATTGCCAACCCAGCCCCTTATCTATTTTGGAGACACTGCACGGACTCCCTATGGGACCAAAAGTCCGGAAACAATTATTCAATATGCCATGGAAGATGCCAGATTCCTGCTGGAGCAGGGAGCCGGCATATTAGTGATCGCCTGTCACAGCGCAGCCAGTACCGCCACCTCTACATTGAGGCAGGAATTTTCTGAACCAATATTTGAAGTTGTAACCCCCTCTATAGAACAGGCATTGGCCCTTACCAGACGAAAAATCATCGGCTTAATAGGTACAAGGGCTACAGTGACAAGCGGTGTATACGAAAAAGCGATCCATGCACGTCTGCCCGATACAAAGGTATACAGCCAGGCATGTCCTCTTCTGGTGCCCTTGGTGGAAGAGGGATGGCTCAAGGCCAGGGAAAGTCGCATGATAGTTAAAAAGTATCTCAGGCCTTTAAAAAACAAGCAGATAGATACCCTGATCCTCGGATGTACCCATTATCCGCTTCTTAAACAAATAATTCAGGAAAAAATTGGAAAGAAGGTAAAAATAGTAGACCCTTCTACTGAAATAGCACGTGCAGTTTATTCATACCTTGAGGCCAAAGATCAACTTTCTGAGGAATCACATGACCAGGATCGTTTTTTTGTCTCTGACCTCACTCCAACTACTCAGGAGGTAGTCCAATGTTTTTTAGGCAACCGGGTCCAGCTTGAAAAGGCATCACTGCCCGTCACACCCCAACCTTGACCCTGTATTTTACCTTCACTTCGCCGTCCTTGGGGACCATCACATCGAACCTTATTGTAAAGGCATCGACCTTCTTATAAGGGTAATTGTTGCTGATTACTACCCAGTTCCCAAATAATGGTTCCGCTATGCCCACGGTAATATCTTCTTCTTTATGGTTTCTCAGTGTTATCTCCCACTCAGATTCATAAAGCCTTGTGGTAATCTGCCTGTAGTCTGTCTGTATCCTCTCTGCTACCACATCCAACGTCTCACCAACTTTCAGCCTCACTTCCTCATCTTTAGGAGTATGCTCTATTCTGTCTTCGCCTATAAACTGCAGGCTTTTATCAGAATCCTGCTTGTACAAGCGCATAATCCCTGCCGGTAGAGGCATGCCAAGACTATTGTCTTGTGAATTCTTGAACTTGATATAGACATTCACCGGCTGTTTTGGGTTTTGGTCCCTGTAACATCTGGTAAAATAGCCTTTTATCCCATAGACAAGCAGCTCTTTCTGAATTCGCGCATCAATGGCTTCAAACAAACTGACCTGTTTTGTCTGGTTGTCCTTGATTGTGGTTTTTCTCTGCAAGTCATATATGTGATATTCAAAGAAGGCCTTTTCCTCAAATTGCGGGGCCCCGGCTTCTTTGCTCATCGCCATGGCATAGACCCTGTCATCGTGCATTCCTTCCTTGACCCGATGAACTTCACCTGCTACCAGTTTTAGAGCGGCATTCTTGTAGGTTGCACCGCTTCTGTTGTCCAGGCTTACCCAACCGGATATATCTGCAGATGTGTCGTCCTTGTTCAAGACAACAATGTAATCCGCCTTCCAGGTAATATTATTGGTAAGATAAGAGACTTCCAGCTCGTGGGGCTTTTTGCTCTTGTTGTTATAAAGCCATGTGAGAGTCGGTTTTGCTATAAGGTTTTCAGGTATTTCGGGAAGAACCTTGTAGCCGGGATGGCCCAGATATATCTCATCGTTTATCTTGTAGATCTGCCCCTGGTTATTGCTTAACAAAGTTGCTTCCACGACTTGCTTTCTGTCCTGGAACTCGTTCCAATCCATCAGCTTTATCTTTTTCCCCACATATTTATCAAGGAGCTTATTGGCATCCATAAGATCATATTCGTAATTCTGTTCAAGCACGCTGAAGTCATCCGGTCGATTCAGTGACTTTGTGTGAACGGTTACAGGCATGATGTGGGAAGCAACATCCATGAATCTCAGCTCACCTTCACCCAAAGGAAGCGCGACCTTGCGCGTATCCTTTATGAGGCCGATGTTGCTGTTATACACTGTGACTTGAACAGCTACCTGGTCATCAACCGTGCTTTTTAATACTGTCTGGTCTGCTACTGCTACTGCTGATAAAACAAGCAGGACCACCGGGCAAAAAATGCAAGATATTGCTTTCATGGCTCTTCCATCGTAATCAGTGTCTGAACGGAAAGACTGTTCAGAGACAATTTTGAATTCTAATATCAGTATTATCTGTACAGGACCTCTCTTATGCTTTGAGAAAGCTGTTTCATATTGAAGGGTTTCTGGATGAAACCGTCGCAACCGCGTTCCAGTATTTTGGCTGCATCACCGTTTATACTATATCCGCTTGAAAGGAGCACCTTGACATCGGGGTTGATCTCCTTTATTTTGTCATAGGCTTCGTCACCACCCATCTCCGGCATGATCATGTCGAGGATCACTATGTCAATCTTGTCTTTATTGTTGCTGTAAACTTCTACGGCTTCTTTTCCATTCCCGGCCGATAATACCCTGTATCCCAATTGCTCTAAAAGCGCCCTGCCAACCTCACGGATCATCTCTTCATCATCTACAAAAAGCACAGTCTCCGTAACCTTCAATAGCTCGCCGGACATCCCCTTTTCTTCTGTTACTTCCTTATCTGAGGCAGGCAGATAAATGCTAAAGGTGGTTCCATGACCCTGTTCACTATAAACGTTGATGACGCCTTCATGATTTTTGATAATACCATAGGCAGAGGCAAGGCCTAAACCTGTTTCCCTACCCATTCCCTTAGTGGTAAAGAATGGTTCGAATATCCTATGGCAGGTAGCCTCGTCCATACCGATCCCGGTGTCGGTTACAGAAATTTTCACATAACGGCCCGGCTTTATGTTAAATGGCTTGACATAGCTTTCATCCAGTGTGACGTTCTCTGTTCGAAGGTAAAGCTTTCCGCCTCCAGGCATGGCCTGCCAGGCATTGACATAAAGGTTTAAAAGCACCTGTTCTATCTGACCCTTGTCTACCTCTACTGTCCAGATGTCTTCCTGATATTTTCCATAAACACTTATCTCTTTCTTGGTGCGGCCGAACATATCGGAACTTTTGCTGATCAGATCGTTCATATCGGTCGGCTTGACCTCGTATTTGCCTCCCCTGGCAAAACCCAGGAGTTGTTTTGTAAGATCTGCTCCCCTTTTAACTATATTCTCTATTTCCTTGAAATGTCCGTAGTTGGGATGGTTAGAGTTAATATCCATTAACATCAAGGAGGTGCGGCCCTGGATACCCATGAGCAGGTTGTTGAAATCATGGGCAATGCCTCCTGCCAGGGTCCCGATGGCCTCCATTTTTTGGGATTGTTGAAGCTGGTCTCTGAGTCGCCTTTGCTCGGTGACATCTGTTTGAACACCAATCCATTTAGAGGCGTTTCCTTCCTCATCCAAAATAACAGTGCCGCGATTCCACCAATAGTGGACGGTTCCATCCTTTCTAAGTACACGGAACTCTTCATGATAAGGCTCATGAGTCTTTATGTGCTTTTCAATAGAGGCCATTATACGGCCGCGGTCATCAGGGTGAATTATGTCTTTCAATGCTTCTATGGTTCTTGGCAATTCACCAGGTTCATATCCAAGGTTTTCATCAATTTTGCCAAACCATTCAAGATGACCGCTTTCAAGGTCCCATTCGTAAATTAAGTGGCTTGCGCTTTTTGCTGCAATGCGGAATCGTTCTTCGCTCTTTCTTAATGCCTCCAATGCCCTGGATGCGCGAATCGTCTCGCAACTGTATGAGGCTAATATCAAGCCTAGCTCCCGGTCTTGGTGCGTAAAGGGCGGCTCGGTTTTGCAATGAAGGGAGATGATACCGAAAATTTTATCATTTTCATCCAGTAGTGGAAATACAAGGAGCGAACCATCTTTGTAGCCATCCCAGCCACTTGAGGTTATATCGCTTTCTTCATTGATATTTCCCATGAAAATCGGTTCGCATGTTGTGATTACACGTTCGAAGACACTGTCTTTTCTCAAGGGGAAGGGGATTTTGGGAAGCGCGTGCCGGGGGCCGAGCGAATCAACAAGGACGAGGGAGGCTTCTTTGCACATATAGAAGCTTCCACCCTCGGCTGATAGGTTCTTGGCAAATTCTTTTAAAAGGAGCGGACCGATCTCAAGGAGCGGACCAAATCCCTTTAAACGTGAGCTACTTGCAAGCCTTTTTGCCGAAGTGACGATCATTTTAAGCCGTTTGTTAATTCCCTCCAGCTCTTCGTTTCTTTTCCGCAATGCCTCCTTAGCCTGTTGTTCCTCTTCCCTGAAGCGGATTATTTCAAAGACGTCTTCTAAAAGTTTCAATAATTTTGTCGGTTGGACTGGCTTTCGTATATATTGGAAGGCCCCCTTTTCGAGCGCAGCCACAGCGGAATCCGTGTCCGGATACCCTGTTATCATGATACAGAAGCAATCAGGGTTTGTTTGTTTCAGTTGGGTCAACAGCTCCATACCCGAACCATCCGGTAATCTTACGTCCAGGAACGCTACCCGTGGTCTTCGTTCGCTCGCCAGTTTCAATCCTTCGGCGTATGTGGCGGCAGTGAGCAGTTCATAGCCCTCATCCTGAAGAATGTCAGTCAGGTTGTCGCGCAGTTCAGCGTCATCATCGACAATAAGAATAGTATTGGCGATCATGGCTGGTCACCTCCGGGTTTGTGGTAGGTATTCTTGCGTAGTCCAGAGTATATGCCTTCAACCAGGCCCAGCAACTGATCCATATTGACCGGCTTTCTCAGGAAGGTATAAGCATTTTCGTTCAGGGCCTGCGTAATGAATGAATCCATCTCCTGCGCATAGCCGCTGACGATGATAGCCATGATATTCGGCTGTATCGATTTTATCTGACGATAGACCTCCAGGCCGTTCATGAGTGGTAAATTCATGTCAAGCAAGAGGACATCAAATATGTTCGTTTTTGCTTTTGTAACAGCCTCTTCGCCATCGTATGCCGCAACAACCTCATAACCCCGTTCGCTCAGAATATCCACGAAGTTGTTGCAAATTTCCTTGTCGTCGTCCACTGCCAGGACCAAGCCGCCCTTTCCATCCCTTTTCGCATCCTCGATCGTGCGAAACA